>WGCD01000189.1 GCA_015493995.1 Desulfurellaceae bacterium | reverse complement strand
AAGAAACATAAAATGTTAAAAAGGGTTGAAATAAGTAATTTTTTAACCATAGAACATATATCTTTGGATACAAACTCAAATTTAATAGCTATAATGGGCGAATCGGGAGCAGGAAAGTCCCTTGTGTTAAAGGCAATAGATACGGTTTTTTCACAAAAGATTTCAGCCGATATTACGGGTAATTTTTCCCAAAATTGCAGCATTAAACTATTTTTTGAATTAAACGAAAACCAGCTTTTGAAGCTCTCCCAATTCGGTATTGCAGATAACGAGATTGTTATAGAAAAAATCATAAAACCCAAAAAAAAGAAAGCCTTTATAAACCACGAACCGATTAGTGCAAAAGCACTGTTCAATATGAAGGATATTTTGCTCAACATAGTATCTCAGAACTACCGTTTCAGATTCTTTGACGAAAACAGTATTGTTTCGGTTTTAGACAAATTGATTGATAAACAAACTAAAGATGAATTTTTGAAAGCTTACTTTAACTTTATTCAAGCACAAAAAGAAAAGGAGAGCATAAAAGAGAAAATAGAATTTATTAATGAAAAGCATCCTGAAATTTTGCTTGAGTCCATAGAAAAAACAGACCCTAAAGAAAAAGAATACGAAACATTGATGGAGAAGCTGAAAACCGTTAAGGCAGCTTCGTTTGCCAAAGAAAAATCTTTTGAAATAATCGATAAACTGTACGAAAACGACAATAGTGTTGAAGTTACACTGAAACAGATAGAAACCACACTCGATAAAATGTCTGCTGCAGGATTTAATACCGATAGAATGAAATCAACCATAAGCGATATGTACGATAAACTCACCGACATAAAAGACGAGTTTTACAAAATTGGAGAAAACGTTGAAAATGAAGATATAGACAACATCGAATCACGCCTTTTTGAGCTTGAGCAGCTGCAGAGAAAATTCAACAAACCGCTTGATGATATTTTAAAAGAGAAAGAGGAACTTTTACGGTTAATAGAGGAAAAAGACGAGCTTGAGTTAGAATTGAAAAAAACAGAAGAAGAACTTATTGAAACTGTAAGAATTTTGGAAGAAAAAGCCGATAACCTTTCAAGTAAAAGAAAAAAAGCATCCGTTGAAATAAAAGAGAAGATATACACTCTTTTAAATAAAATGCTGCTTGAAAACAGCGTTGTGGAGTTTGAATTTGGCAAAAAAAAGATAGACAGAAGCGGACAAGATAGTGTCAATATGATTTTTAGCGCAAATCCAGATATAAAAGCCGACAAAATAGATAAAGTAGCCTCAGGCGGCGAGCGTTCTCGATTTATTCTTGCAATGGAGGCTGCAAATTCTCAAATTAAAGATAGTTATGAAACCCTAATACTGGATGAAATAGAAACCGGTATCAGTGATAAAACGCTTCAAAAAATGGCTGATGTCATAAAGGAGCTCTCAAGAAATAACCAAATAATCCTAATCACACACAATACGCTTCTGTCTGAAATATCGAACAGAGTGTTTAAAATAGAAAAAGAGTTTGACGGAAACCTCACAAGAAGCTTTGCAAGGCAAATAAAATGAAAAATATCGTTATAACCGGGGGAGGCACCGGAGGTCATCTGTTTGCTTCAATAGCCTTTGCAGATTACGTAAAAAACTTTGGGTACGACCCTTTCATAATTGGTTCTATTTATGGCATTGAAAAAGAGAAACTAAAAAATTACCTTTACCGATACAAGCTTCTTAAAACAAAAGGGTTTGCAGGAAAATCACCAAAAGAAAAATTAAAAAGCCTATTAGGAGTCGGTCTAAGCATAGTTGAAACAGCACGGCTCATAATGAAAATAAAGCCTGTGTTTTCAATAGGTTTCGGAGGTTACACAACCGTACCGGTAATTTTATCATCAAAATTGATAGGTATCAAAACGGCAATTGTCGAGCAAAACTCAATAGCAGGAAGGGCAAACAAATTCCTATCAAAATTCTCGGATGTTGTATTTGTCAATTTTGAAGAGACGGCACATCAGTTTAAAAATCATAAAAGGGTGGTTCATTCGGGTAATCCTGTCAGAAGAGATATTGTAATTAAAGAGAGGAATTTTAACAAAGACAGATTTACAATAGGAGTTATAGGCGGAAGCAGGGGGGCAAAAAGTATCAACCGAGCTATGATGGAATTTGCAGAAAAAACCGACATAAAGGTGAATGTAATTCACCAAACAGGAATAGAGGATTTAAAAGAGGTTGAAAAAATATATGCACGACAAAAGCCTGACTGGAAAGCAGTTGCTTTTATCGACAATATGAAACGGTTCTATGAAAAAATAGACTTTATCATTTGCAGGGCAGGGGCAAGTACACTCTCCGAGATAGCTTGTGCACGTTTGGGTTCTTTGCTTATACCTTATCCGTATGCCATTTACAACCATCAACACCACAACGCTGAGATATTTACTAAAAAAGGAGCTGCTGTACTCGTTGAAGATAAAAATTTAAGTGGAAAAAAAATTGAGAGTATTATATCATCATTAGACCAAAATAAATTGAGGTTGTTGTCTGAAAATGCAAACTCTTTGTGTGCTGCAAATGCCTGCGAAAAAATTTTTGAAACACTTCAAAAATTATAGCTCAAGGATAGTAAAATGAAGATAATATCCATTACCAATCAAAAAGGCGGTGTTGGCAAGACTACAACCGCTATTAATCTCGGCGCATCTTTGGCTCTCTACGGCAAAAAGGTCTTGCTAATCGATATGGACCCTCAGGCTAACGCTACAAGCGGGCTGAATATAGAAAAGGATATATGTATATATCACGCCTTAATAGGCAAAAAGAAAATAAGCAGTGTTATAGTTCCGACCGAAACGGATAATTTATTCGTGGTTCCGTCCAACATATCGCTAATAGGTGCGGAGGTGGAACTTGTCGGGCACAAAAATAAGGAGAAAATATTAAAAAATCTTTTAAAAGAGATTAAGGGGTTTGACTACGTATTGATGGACTGCCCCCCGTCTTTGGGTCTTTTAACCATCAATTCGCTTGTCGCTTCAAACTCCGTTTTGGTTCCTGTTCAGTGTGAATATTATGCTATGGAAGGATTGGCTCAGCTGCTCCATACAATAAATTTGGTCAAAAAAACATTCAATCCGTCTTTAAAAATCGAGGGCATTCTTTTGACAATGCACGATAAGAGAAATAATCTGTCAAAACAGGTTGAACTTGAACTTAAAAGACATTTTCCAAAGCATATCTTCAAAACTCTTATACCGAGAAACGTACGGCTTTCAGAGGCTCCGAGCTTCGGAAAATCGATACTTTCATACGATATAAAATCCACCGGTTCCAAAAGCTATATGTCCCTTGCAAAAGAGGTGCTGAAATATGCCTAAAAACGATTCCCGACTGGGAAGAGGACTTTCGGCAATCTTCGGGGATATAAATGAAGATAAAATAGATAACATATCCGTTGATTTAATAGTTAAAAATAAAAATCAACCAAGGAGCAAATTCGATAAAAAAAGTTTAGAGGAATTAGCAGAATCAATAAAAGAAAAAGGGGTTTTGCAGCCAATTCTTGTTCGAGCACAAGGAGAAAAATACGAGATAATAGCAGGTGAAAGAAGATTTTTAGCAGCAAAAATGGCTAATTTGGAACACATACCTGCCATCGTAAAGGAGCTTGACGATAAGGCGTCGGCTGAAATTGCACTTATAGAAAATTTGCAAAGAGAAAACCTAAACCCTATAGAAGAAGCTTTGGCTTACAAAGGATTGATGAATAAATTCGGATACACACAAGAAACTCTTGCAAAAAAGGTCGGAAAAGAAAGGACAACCATTTCAAATACAATTAGGCTTTTAAGTCTTCCTAATGAGATAATAGAAATGCTTAAAAACGGGGATATAAGTGCAGGTCATGCCAGAGCCATACTTTCTCTATCTGACGACTCATCCCGTTTGGAGATGGCAAAAAACATAAAGTCTAAAAAAATGAGCGTCAGGGAGGCTGAAAAAGCCGTAAAAAAAGCGAATGATTCGGAAAGCAATAATCTTAATGGATATGAGGAAAAGTTGAGAAAAATACTTAATGATTTTAAAGTGAAGATAGTCTTCAAAAACGGTATGGGGAAAATTGAAATACGCTTTAAAAGCGAGGAAGAACTTAATAAAATTTTTGAAAGGTTGGGATTATGAAAAAATATTTATTATCTTTTCTTTTTTTTATGTTTCTTGCAGTATTTGCCAATGCTTCCACGTT
>WGCD01000188.1 GCA_015493995.1 Desulfurellaceae bacterium | reverse complement strand
GCTTCATGGAGAGCCAAAACAACGTGTCTGCCGTGGTCTGAATGGGCTGCTGCTCCGGCTGCTGTCATTCTCGCAACCGTTCTTGCAACGATTGTATCCGCCGTTGCACCGCAAACACCTTTTTGAGGTCCATCACCAAACGGGTCAATTCTACAAGGTCCTGCCATACAGTTTTTACAACAAACACCAAGCTGACCGTATCCGCATTGAGGCTGCTGTTTCTCAAGTCTGTCCCAGACTATTTCCACACCGTCTCTTTCTGCTTTTCTAATCATCTCCTGAGTTGCTTCATCGATAGATTTATCTTCCGCTTTCCACTTTGCCATTTTATATGCCCTCCTTTTTTATCTATTTGCGTGATCCATTTCTTTTAACATATCTCTCCAAAGCTGTATATTTGCCGGTATTTCAACCTTTTCCGGTTCATCGGGAGATTTTGTTACATTTAGAGTAACACTTTTTCTCTTTTCCTTGATAATGTCATTTACATCACCAAAAACAAGAGCATTGGTTTTGCAGGCTTCCACACAAGCCGGCTCCAACCCCTCGTTTTGCCTATCTATGCAGTTATCGCATTTGACATTAACATCCCTGTCAACCAAAATTTTGTATGTCTTTCCGAAACTGATGATACCGAAAGGACAAGCAATAGCGCACATACCGCAGGCAATACACTTGCCGTAATCAATGACAACCGAGTCTGTCTCATCATCACGATAAAGAGCGCCTGTGGGGCAAACCTCAACGCAAGGAGCAGGATTACAGTGCCTGCACTTATTCGGAAAGGTCAGCAAATCCACACCGGCTTCTATATGTATGCGCGGTTTGGATAAGACATCCTCAGACAACATGCCGAAAAGGTCTTTTGTCTGGGAATGAGCAACAGCACAAGCAATCTCACACTGTTTGCATCCTATACACTTCTCAGGATTAACAATTACACTTCTCATATCTCTTCACCTCCTTTTCACCCTGATTTTAATTTACACCAACTATAATTTAATTCAATTAAATGATACTTAGTTAGGAAGTTATGCTAACAGGATTAAAATGGGTATTAGCGGTTATAAATTGCTAACGAACGGACATAATATCTTTGAGCTTGGCTTTGTTTCTTCTGCTTAGAGGAATGTAAAAGGTTTTTCTTGCTTTCAAGAGTATTTTACATTCGCCCTCTTCGGATATCATTTCTCTCAAAAATGACAAATTGGCTAGATAGCTTTTGTGCGAGCGGAAAAAGCCCTTATTTTGCAAGTTTTCTTCCAACTCTGAAATTTTTATATTTGAAAAATACTTAACGCCCTCAATATCATAAACAATAGAAGAACTCCCCAGACTTTTAATATACATAATTTCGTCGGTATCAAGAAAAACCATCTTGTTATTCAAGATAACCGGTAGTTTATTTATTACGGTGTGGGGTTTTTGTTTATCGTCATAGACCTTTGAAAGCGTCAGTTGAGACATATCGTAAAAAATTGCAATTATTCCGCCGAATTCACCCTTAGAATCAAAAACTTTGGTTAACTTAACAATAAATAGCGACTGCTTGTCCTTAAAATCAAATATCTTAACAATGGGCAGTTCCACATTTCTTCTTGTTTTTAGGGTTGAGAAATATTCCTCGATTTTTTCCTTTTCGTAATCCGCTTGATGAAAATCCACAATATTTTCATCAAAAGCAGCACTTCCTATCAACGCATCTCTTGCATACGGATTCATATATTTTATTTTTTTATCTGCATCAACAACAACAACGCCGGTAGGAAGTATAGAAATTATCGACTCTATATTTTTAATCATCTTTACAAATTTCTATTGCTATTAGCTTGCAAAACTCAATCTCAGGATTTGAAGCGATCTCCTTTAATTTCTCATCGGCTTCGAATTTTAAGCCCTCTACAAGGCAAATGCACAATTTTTTACCGTTTTTAAGAGGAATGCCTGTTGAAAAATATTCATTGCAATATTGGCAAGCTCCCTCATCTGACAGAGTTAAAATAACAAATAAACCATTCTTTTCCTCCGGTTTTTGCAGTTTTGATGACAGTATGAATTCCCTAAACAAAGCCCTTGTGGCAAAAGACCTGTTTTCATATCCTTTTTTCTGGATAACTTCATCGAATTCCTTTAGTAATTCCCAATCAATGGATATACTAAACCTAACCAAATCCTTTTTATCCATAAACCTCAGCCAGATGAAAATTTTATAGTCTCTTTTTCAAAATACATCATTATCTTATCTTCTGTCAACACCAAAAAATAAAAATCTTTTGAACATTTTTGTAAACAAAGCACACAAACAAACATAAAAACGAGGAGGTTGTTATGAAAAGGTTGTCGATTTTGGTTGTTATGTTTTTACTGCTTTTTTCGTCTTCATTTGCCGGTAATGTTATCGTTCACAAATTTAATCCTAAAATCCCTAAAATTAAAGGACAAATGATAATCACAAAACCGTACAAAGGGAGTTATTTCACGGCTGGAAACACTGTTCGAATAAGATGGAAAGCTGTAGGATACATTAAAAACAAGTGCGTCTCTTTGAGTTTATACAGACAAAACCACTATGTATTTAAACTGACAAGAAAGGTATGCGTAAACGGTTTTGACTGGAAAATACCCACCAATTTTACAGCAGGTCAATACAAAATCAAACTCGTCAGTGAAGACGGCACAATAACAGCCTACAGCAGCCTATTTCCTATAATTTCATCAAAACCGGATTTATCTGTCAAAAGAAATGATATCTCAATCACTCCCACAAATCCTTATATGGGAGACAAAATAACTCTGAATGTAAGAATAACCAATATAGGAGCAGCTAAAGCAGCGCGCTCAGATGCAAAGATAACAATAAAAACTCCCTACGGGAAAACTTTAAAATACGATTCTTTGTACATAGCTCCTATGAGCGGTTTGGGAGGAAGATACACAATCAAACTTCCGTTAACTCTTGATAAATCGCGCCACGGCAAATACATAGTAAATGTACATCTGGATTATAGAAAGTCTCTAAACGAAGCTAATTGGAACAACAACAAGGCTACTTTTTCTTTTATAGCAAAACCGCTTCCCGATTTGGGAGTTTGCATAGATGCAAATAAAAGACCGAGACCGTTTAAAAAAACTACCATAAGGGCATACGTCATAAATTTAGGAGATGCCCCCTCAAAACCGTGCAACCTTGTCATAGCAGTTCAAGATGATATATACACAACAATGCATAAATATAATTTCAGAATACCAGCGATAATGCCTCATAAAATATACTCGAAAGCCCATGTAAGGTACAGATGGCATGATTTTAGCAATAAAAAGAAATATTTCTATGCAGTGATAGACAGCAAAAAAGAGGTAAAAGAGGTTAGTGAGTCTAATTTTGCAAGCGCATACTACTACCTCACTCGCCCGGGCGGCAAACACGGAGAAAAAAATAAGGTCGTATGCTCTTGGCTCAGCCAATATCCCGTTGATAAAAGCGTAGTCGGTATAAAATAGAAACCTATTTTAAAACACTTCCCAAAAAGCCCTTGTTATGCAGAAAGAGCAAGGGCTTTTATCTTTATTTTTATTAAAAATATAAGCCAAAAGGTTATAAGTTTGATTTTAAAAGACTATTTTGATAGTTTAAGTTTCTATGAAGGTAAGCGTTAAAAGTAAAGATAAAATCATTTCGATAGAAACAAAAAGCAGCAGCATTCTCACAACTTTGGCTCAACACTCCCTATTTGTCAGTGCATACTGTTCCGGCAGGGGGTTGTGCGGTAAATGCAAAATCAGGTATTTATCTTCACCGCCGATACCTTCAAAAAAGGAGGAATCGATACTATCCGACGGTGAGCTTAAAAACGGCTTCAGACTTGCCTGCTTGCATAAATTCAAAGAAAACGATTATATTGAAATTTTTGAAACAAAGCCCGTTTTTTCTGAGGATAGCGGCGTTGTTTGTGCTGAGGATAACGGCAGCTATATTGCTGTTGATATAGGAACGACAACTATTTCCGCATCTTTGATAAAAGACAAAAAACAGATAAAAACTATAAGAATGCTCAACCCTCAAGTAGTTTTTGGCGGAGATGTTATGACACGCATAGCCAAAAGAGAAAAAAATTCCCAACAGGTTCTTACTTTAATATTAAATAAAGCTGTTAAAGACACTACAGAAAAACTAATTTCTGCAAGCAGAGAAAAAAAAACAAAAGAAATCATAGTTTGCGCAAATCCCACAATGCTCTCATATTTTTTGGGAATTGACACAAAACCCATAGGAGAATATCCCTATACACCGCCGTTTAAGGGAGCAAAAAAAACAAAATGGAACGGTTTTGATATCTATATTCCGCCTGTAATCAGTGCATTTATTGGGTCTGATATTACGACAGGGTTAATAAACCTTGATATTTCAGATAACTTTCTTTTTATCGATATAGGCACAAATTGCGAATTTGTTCTTAAGAGAAATGATAATTTTTATGCTGCAAGCATCCCGGGCGGACCGGCACTTGAGGGCGTGGGGATTGATTTCGGTATGACAGCTCAAGAGGGAGCAATTGATAAAGTAGAATTTGACAAAACTCTTAAGTGCCGCACCATAGGAAACAAAAAACCGGAAGGAATAACGGGTTCGGGTTTGATAAGCGCAATAGCTTTTCTTAATAGATTTGAAATAATTGACAAAAGCGGCAGGATAAAAGAAGCCTGGGAGGTGGAAGATATACCTTTTAACCTGTTAAGCAGGATAAAAAAGGATGGTTTTTTGCTTGAAAACGGCATATATATAACTCAAAATTCCATAAGGGAGTTTCAGCTTGTAAAAGGAGCGTTAAATGCCGGCATCGACATTCTTTTGCAAAAAACAGGCTCCAAAATAAATAACATAGAAAAAATTTACATATCCGGCGGATTTACAAAATCACTTACAAAACAAGATATAATTTATTCCAACCTGCTAAATATAGACAAAGAGTTTGTTTTTTTGGGCAACAGTGCACTTAAAGGGGCTTTAAAACTGTTTTGCAAAAAAAATCGGGCTTATTTGGAAGAGGTAGCGAAAAAAATAGAATATATAGAGATAGCAAATCAGAGCAACTTTCAGGAACTCTACATAAAATATATGGATTTTATATGAGTAGAACATTAATCACTATAATAGGATTTAGTGCAGCAGTTTTCACAACTTTTAGCTTCATACCTCAGTTTATCAAAATAGTTAAAACCAAAAAAACGGAAGGATTAAGTCTTTTAATGATACTTCAAATATCTGCGGGACTTATTTTGTGGATTATCTATGGACTTTTAAGGAAAGATATTGTACTAATTACGGCTAACAGTGTGGGGTTGATTATAGTCACAGCCACACTGCTTGCATATTTTAAATATTCGAAAACGGAGTAAATGAAATGAAGTTTTCCATTGCTACCTGGAACGTCAATTCTATTAGGGCGAGAATAGATAACGTTGTTAATTTTTTGAAGAAAAACGGCACAGATGTATTGTGTATGCAGGAGACAAAGGTAGAAGACTCTCTGTTTCCCAAAGAGCGTTTCGAGCAACTCGGATACTACTTAACCGTATTCGGGCAAAAACGATTTAACGGGGTTGCCATCGTTTCAAAATTGCCGTTTGAAGAGGTTAGAACAAATATTGTCGGCAACGAAAAAAACCAAAGAAGGACGATTTTGTCTAAAATAAACGGTATAACGATAATAAATTCGTATTTCCCCAACGGACAATCACCCGAGAGTGAAAATTTTCAATACAAGCTTGATTTTATAACGGGATTTAGGAAATATCTCGATAAACATTTCGATACAAACAAAGATGAGCTTGTTATCGTAGGCGACTTTAACGTAGCAAAAGAAGAGATAGACGTTTACGATACCGAATCTATGGAGGGCAAAATAGGTTTTCACGCCAAAGAAAGGGAGGCTTTAAACTATCTTTTTGACTGGGGATTTGTTGATGCTTTCCGTATTTTCAACAAAGAACAGGCATTTAGCTGGTGGGATTATCGAGCTTTATCGTTCATAAAAAACACAGGGCTTAGGATTGACTACATTTGGATATCAAAAAAATTAAAAAACAGATGCGTCAAGTGCTATATAGACAGGAGCGAAAGGAAAAAACAAAAACCTTCAGACCACGCCCCTGTTGTCGCTGTATTTGATATTTGAGGAGGAGAAATGAACTATCAAGATGTTGTATTGTCCCTGTCTGATTTTTGGAGAAAAAAGGGATGCATTATTTTACAACCGTACGATATTGAAGCCGGAGCCGGTACTTTTCATTGGGCAACAACGTTGAAATCTTTGAGTAAGGGAAAATGGAATGTTGCCTACCCCGCTCCGTCAAGAAGACCGACAGACGGCAGATACGGAGAAAACCCGAACAGACTTCAGCACTACTACCAATATCAGGTTATAATGAAGCCCTCACCTTCTAACATCCAGGATTTATATCTTGAAAGCTTGGAGTATATGGGAATAAAACTAAAAGAACACGACATAAGATTTGTTGAGGATAACTGGGAGTCGCCGACCCTCGGAGCTTGGGGCTTAGGTTGGGAGGTTTGGCTTGACGGAATGGAGGTTACACAATTCACATATTTTCAGCAGGTAGGCGGATATGACCTAAAACAGATACCGGTTGAAATTACATATGGAACGGAGCGCCTCGGTATGTATATTCAAGGCGTTGATAATGTTTTCGATATGAAGTGGAACGATGATTACACATACGGAGACATACACAAATACGACGAATACGAATATTCAAAATACAACTTTGAGATAGCCGATACGGATATGCTGTTTAAACTGTTTAATATGTACGAAACAGAATCAAACAGATGTCTTAACCACAACCTTATCAGACCCGCATACGACTACTGTATGAAATGTTCCCACGTGTTCAACCTTCTTGATGCAAGAAATGCCATAAGCGTAGCGGAAAGAACAACCTTTATAAAACGAGTCAGAGACCTTGCGGCAGCTATTGCAAAAGCCTATGTGGAGGATAACAGATGAAGCTATTATTTGAACTATTCTTGGAAGAACTGCCGGCATCCGAAATGACCGGCTTGGATAAACGGGTTAAAGATACATTAAGTTCAATTCTTGAAGAGGAAGGAGTTGTGCACAACGACCTTATTGTATATATTACTCCAAGAAGAATTTCCGTTAAGTTAGAATTTAAAGAATATATAGAAGCAAAAGAAAAAGAGATAGTCGGACCGCCTGAAAGTGTCTGTTTTAAAGACAACAAACCCACCAAAGCTCTACTTGGATTTTTGAAGAAAAACGGTGCTGCAATGGACGATATACAAATAAAGAAAACAAAGAAAGGCAGATACGTTTCTATTGTCTTAAAAGGTGAGCACAGGCAGGCAAAACCTGTTATTAAGGAGGCAGTAAAGTCGCTTTTGCACAGATTGCATTTTAATAAAAAAATGAGATGGGGAGAAGGAGAATTCGAGTTTATACGCCCGGTTCATAACATAACATTTACAATTGACGATAAAGTAGAAGAGTTTGAATTTGCATCGGTTAGTTCAACCTCTTATACATACGGACACAGGTTTTTAAACAAAGGAAAAATAGAGCTAACATACGATGGGTATGAAAAAGAGCTTAAAAAAGGATTTGTTGTAGTCAACCAAAAGGAAAGAAAAGATATTATACTAAATCAACTTGACAGTCTGTGTAAAGAGTACGGGGTTGATGTTGTTTATGACGAAGAGCTGTTGGACGAAGTTGTTAACTTGACAGAATATCCGAAGGTTGTAGTCGGTGAATTTGAGGAAAGATTTTTGAAACTGCCAAAAGAGGTTTTGATAATTTCTATGAAAGACCACCAAAGATATTTCGCTTTTATGAGAAACGGTAATCTGTCGAACAAGTTTGCAGCGATTTCAAACATAGTAACCGACAATATGGATATAATAAAACAGGGATACGAGCGTGTCTTGAGGGCAAGATTTTCAGATGCCGAATTTTTCTTTGATGAAGACTCCAAACATAAACTTGAGGAGTTTGTCGAGCCGTTAAAGAAAATGATGTTCCAGGAAAAGCTCGGCAGTCAGTATGAGCGCACCCAACGATTGGAAAGTTTGAGCGAATTTATAGCAAACCTGCTCGGGTTTGATGCTAATAAAGCAAAAAGAGCAGCGCATCTTTCAAAGGCAGACCTTCTAACTCAAATGGTTTACGAATTTCCTGAACTGCAGGGTGTTATGGGTAGGGAATATGCCATAATATCTAAAGAAGATAAAGAGGTTGCAAATGCAATATACGAGCAGTATCTTCCCAAAGATGACGAAATTCCACACACTCAAGCAGGCATATCCCTCAGTCTTTCAGATAAATTCGATTTGATTGTCGGAGGATTTATAGCAAACTTAAAGCCCACAGGCACAAAAGACCCATACGCTTTAAGAAGGGCTGCTTTGGGAATCATAAGGACGTTAATCGAAAATAAGATAGAACTTAATCTAAACGATGTTATAGATAAGGCTTCTCAACTCTACAATAAAAATACCGATAAAAAAGAGATAGTCGAGTTTATAAAGGTGAGGTTTATAAACTACTTAAATGAATATCCTTACGATGCACTTGAGGCAGTTGTTTCTTCCAAATTTAACGACGTTTACGATGCCTATTTGAGACTCACCGCTCTCAAAAATCTATTTGACAGCGACAAAGACAAACAGAAACGTTTTGCTATAAAGAGGGTCTTTAACATCGTTAAAGATTTTGATAAAACAGACGTTGACACTAAAATTTTTGCTCAAGATGAAGAAGAAAGGCTGTTTGAGAAAATATCAAGCCTGGAAAAAAGCTCGAAACTGCAAATAGAAAACAAAAAATATACCGAACTTCTCAACGACATCGTTGCAATAAGAGAAACCATAAATATGTTTTTCGACAATGTTATGGTTATGGATAAGAACGAAAAAGTTAAACTAAACAGGCTTTCTTTGTTAAATAGACTTAAAAACATAGTGCTAAACATCGCCGACTTCAAATTCTTGGAAATATAAGAAGGGGAAAGTATGCTGAGAATTAAAAGTGTTATGGGTTTAACCTTCGATGACGTTCTGCTTACTCCTGCAAAATCAGATGTTTTACCTAAAGATACCGACATATCGGTTATGCTGACAGACAGGCTGCAATTAAAGGTTCCCATTTTGTCTGCTGCTATGGATACTGTCACGGAATCAAGAATGGCAATTGCAATGGCAAGAAACGGAGGATTGGGAATTATCCATAAAAATATGCCTATTCAAGAGCAGGCAAAACAGGTAAGAAACGTTAAAAAATCCGAAAGCGGTATGATTTTAGACCCGATAACAATAAGACCTGAAGCCACTATCAACGAAGCTTTGGAGCTGATGAGCCAATATCACATATCGGGTATTCCCGTTACATTGGATAACGGAAAGCTCGTTGGAATCATTACAAATAGGGATGTACAGTTTGAAAGAGACTACACAAAGCCCGTCAGTTCGGTTATG
Source organism: Desulfurellaceae bacterium (assembly GCA_015493995.1). Lineage (GTDB taxonomy): Bacteria > Campylobacterota_A > Desulfurellia > Desulfurellales > Hippeaceae > S144-51. The sequence continues at coordinate 1,309 of WGCD01000188.1, read as the reverse complement.
ACATCTGAAAATTTGATTACTGCATATGAGGGTATAACGCTTACCGACGCCGAGGAATATTTAAAACGCTACAAAGTCGAAAAATTACCTATTGTTGATAAAAATTTTAACCTAAAAGGGCTTGTCACAATAAAGGATATAAGAAAAAAGAAAGAGTACCCCAATGCCACCAAGGATGTTCACGGACGGCTTGTTGTCGGAGCTGCAATAGGCACAAAAGACGGTGTTGAAAGGGCAAAAGCGCTTGTTGATGCCGGTGTTGATGTTATTGTAGTTGATTCCGCTCACGGACATTCGCAATATATACTTAAACTTGTATCAAAAGTTAAATCTCTATTTCCAAACGTTACGTTAGTAGCCGGAAACGTTGCAACCAAAGAGGGGACAAAAAGTTTGATAGAAGAAGGAGCCGATATTGTAAAGGTAGGTATAGGACCGGGGTCAATATGCACGACAAGAGTGGTTGCAGGTGTAGGTGTTCCACAGATTACGGCGATATCCGAATGCGCAGAGGAGGCGGAATATTACAACAAAAGAATCATAGCCGACGGCGGCATTAAGTTTTCTGGAGATATAGTTAAAGCCTTTGCAGCGGGAGCAAGTGCGGTTATGGTTGGCAATCTTCTTGCAGGTGTTGAGGAGTCTCCGGGTGAATCCATTATCTATCAAGGCAGAAAATACAAGGTTTACAGAGGAATGGGCTCTATAGGAGCAATGAGAGGGGGAAGCAGAGACAGATATTTTCAGGATGAAGCCGAGCTTGACAAACTTGTACCTGAGGGTGTTGAAGGAAGAGTACCGTACAAGGGAAATGCGGGTGACGTTATTTATCAACTGATAGGCGGATTGCGCTCAGGAATGGGATATGTAGGCTGCGCAAGCATAGAGGAACTAAGAACGAAGGCTTCTTTTATACAAATCAGCCCAGCATCTTTAAGAGAGAGTCACGTTCACGATATAATAATGACAAAGGAGCCACCGAACTACAATGTTTAAAAAAATATCTTTAGTATTTATTTTTGCTCTCTTTTTTATTAATTCAGCCTATTCGAGAGATATTGAGGTCTATTTTACACCTTCATACAAAGCTTTGGACGCTCTCGTTGATTTAATCAATATCAGCACAAAAAGCGTTGATGCAGCGATATACACCTTCACATCAAGACCGTTGGCTCACGCCCTTGTGCTTGCAAAAAAACGCGGTGTAAGAGTAAGGGTGGTTGTTGACAGAAGCGCAAACAACCCGAAAGATAACAAATATACCAAGTATGAGTATCTCAAAAGTAACGGCATAGACATCAGATATGCC
>WGCD01000187.1 GCA_015493995.1 Desulfurellaceae bacterium | reverse complement strand
TAGGTCCACTTTGCAGAAAAAAAATATCAAAAAAAGATACAACAAAACTGCAATACAACCTTCTAAAAAGTCACGCTTGCGGTGTCGGAGAACCCATAGACCCTTTTATAGCAAAACTTATGATGATAATAAAAGTTCACTCTTTGGCTTTGGGATACTCAGGCGTATCACTGGAGACGATAAAAAGGATTATGTGGTATGTAGAAAATGATTTAATACCTGTTGTACCAAGTAAAGGGTCGGTTGGTGCAAGCGGTGATTTGGCTCCTTTGGCTCATCTGTTTTTACCTTTAATAGGCTTTGGCAAGGTGAAAAAAGATAATAAAGTTTATGATGCGGAAGAAATTTTGTCAAAATATAACTTAAAACCCCTGCATCTGCACCCGAAAGAAGGTTTGGCTTTAATAAACGGCACGCAATTTATGAGTGCGTATGCGGTTTACGGCATACACAGATTTGCAAACTGCCTCGACAACTCGGATATAGTATCGGCTGTTACAGTAGAAGCGCTCAAAGCTTCGATAAAGCCGTTCCATAGAGAACTGCATAAACTCAGAAATTACCCTGGGTGCACCTATGTTGCGCAGAGGATCGGCTTGATGCTTGAAAACTCAGAGATAGTTCGTTCACACATACATTGCAATAAGGTTCAAGACCCGTACTCTCTAAGATGTATTCCGCAGGTGGCAGGCGCGGCAAGAAATGCATTTTTACACCTAAAGGAAATTCTGGAAACAGAACTTAACTCCGTCACCGACAATCCGATCATAATCAATGAAAACCTTGTTATCAGCGGCGGAAATTTTCACGGCGAACCCATAGCACTGCCGATTGATTATGCCAAGCTGGCGGCAAGCGAACTCGGCAATATATCAGACAGAAGGATATATCTTTTGCTTGGAGGAGACAAAGAGGGACTGCCTAAAATGCTGCTTAAAGATGTCGGCATAAACTCCGGGTTTATGATTGCTCAGTATGTCAGTGCGGCTTTGGCAAGCGAAAACAAGACCCTCTGTTATCCTGCTTCGGCTGATTCAATACCCACCTCCTTAGGGCAGGAAGACCACGTTAGTATGGGCTCTGTGGCAGTCAGAAAATTCAACGAGGTTTTGGATAACACAGAAACAATTCTATCTATAGAGCTGCTTTTGTCTTTACAGGCTTTGGAGTTCAGAAGACCTCTAAAATCGTCTGAAGTTGTTGAAAAAATCTATGAGTACGTTAGGGAAAAAATAGATTTTGCAGAAGAAGACAGAATTTTTTCAAAAGATATAGAAAAAGCAAAAGAAATCGTAACAAGTGGAAAACTGATTGAAATATTCAATAACTCGATTAACCTTAATGATAAGCTCAAATCAAAATTCAGCATTTATTGAGATGTAAATATGAACAGTGGATATGTAGCCGGTAATTTCGATTGGACAGGAAGAGTTGACGGAAACAATTTCAACAATTTGAGGTGGCATCAGGTAGTACAAAAAATAAATATAGAAAAAGATATGCCCGATAAAAGAGGTTTTTGCCTTGTCGGATTTAAAAGCGACCTCGGCGTTAAAAGAAATTCGGGTCGTATAGGAGCAAAACAAGCCCCAGATACAATAAGAAAGTATCTCTCTTCAATGCCGTGGCATTTCGACAGCGTAGGTTTGTATGATGCCGGGGATGTAGTGTGTGAAAACAGTTTGGAAAAGTCGCAGGAAATTCTCAGCCATATTGTACGCAATATTATGGACAAAGGGCTTTTTCCCATAGTAATAGGCGGCGGACACGAAAGTGCATTCGGCTCAATAATCGGAGTGTATAAAAAACTCAAGAAAATGCCGTCAATTATCAACTTCGATGCGCATTTCGATATGAGAGATTACTCAAAAGGCGCAACAAGCGGAACGTCATTTAAGCAAATCGCAGATATTTGCGCACAAAACAAAGAGACCTTTAAATATCTGTGCATAGGAATACAAAAGTCTGCAAATACAATTGAACTGTTCAATACGGCAGCCTCACATAAAGCAAAATGGGTCGATATGGATATGATAAGATTTAATGAGAAATCGGCAATAAAAATAATAGACGAGTTTGTTAGAAATTCAGAAAATATTCATTTGAGTATTTGTATGGATGTATTTGCTCAAAATGTAGCTATAGGTGTTAGCGCTCCTCAACCTTTTGGTCTTTCTATCGAAAAATTTTTGAAATTTTTCTACTACGTAGCAGCTACAGGTAAAATTGCAAGCTTCGACATAGCCGAAGTTTCTCCTGTGCTTGATATTAACAACCAGACATCGACTCTTGCGGCTCATATAATTTTCAGGCTTATCGACAAAACGGTTGCAAAGTTAAACTTTAAAAAACCAAAAGGAGGTGTGTATGAGGTTTAGAAGTTTCATAGTCGGTCTAATTTTTTCATTTGCCATCGGAGGGGTTGCATTTGCCGGAGGAGTTATTAAAATCGGCTTTTTTGCTCCGCTTACAGGGTTTGCGGCAGCAGACGGAACAAGTGCAAAACACGGAGCAATGCTTGCGGTTGAAAAAATCAATTCAAACGGCGGAATAATGGGTAAAAAGTTAAAACTCATTGTTTATGACGATGCCGCAAGTTCACAGCAGGCAGTTGCAATTGCCAGAAAACTGATTCAAGAAAACGGTGTGACAGCAGTTGTAAGCGGTTCCTACAGTACACCAACAAGGGCATCGGCTCCGATTTATCAACGATACAAAATACCTCTTGTCGTTGCATACGCAACACATCCTTCAATCACAAAAGCAGGAGATTATGTTTTCAGAATAGGTTTTTTGGCAACGGTTGAAGGGAAAGCCGGAGGATATGTGGCAACAAAAATGTTGAAGGCAAAAAGAATAGCCGTTTTAACGATGGATAACGATTTCGGCAGGTCTCTATCAAAGGGGTTTGTTGAAGAGGCAACAAAAAACGGTGCAAAAATTGTTGCAAATATGAGTTTTGCCCTCGGTGAGAAAGATATGTCTCCGTTTTTGACAAAGATTAAAGCATTGAACCCGGATTTGATTTACTGCACCGGATACTACTCTGAGGGTGCTCTAACCGTTAAGCAGGCAAAAGATTTGGGCATTAAAGCTCAAATATTGGGACAAGAGGGTTTTGACTCCCCTATGTTCCTAAAAATAGCACAGTCTGCGGCAAACGGCACTATAATCACAACAGACCTAAACAGGGACGATAAAAGACCCGTTGCAAAGTGGTTCATCACGCAATATAAAAAAGAGTATAAAATGGAACCGGATATGGTTGGAGCTTCAAGTTTCGATGCGGTCTATGTTCTTGCTGAGGCAATAAAAAAAGCAGGCAGCACAAATGCGGCAAAGATAAGAAAAGCACTTGCCAGAATTAAAAACTTTAACGGCGTTACCGGTCACATAAGGGGCTTTACAAAAACCGGAGAGGTTGTTAAACCGGTTCAAATTCAAAAGGTTGTAAACGATAGGTTTACATATTTCGGTGTTGTTGATAAGCCTTCAATAATAACACCTACCAAATGATTGCAGGCAGGGTTTTTTACCCTGCCCTTTTTTGATGCTTAAAAAAAGGAGGCTGTGGTATGAAAAAAATTGAGAAGATAACGTTAGAGGATGAGCTGCCGGAATATCCCGAATTTGTCGAGGGAATTAGAAGAGCCCCGTCAAGATACTTCAATTTAAACGAATATCAGACAAAACTTGCACTCAAAAACGCTTTGAGATATGTACCAAAGCATCTGCATACAAAGATAGCCCCGGAGTTTTTAGAGGAGCTTATAACAAGAGGCAGAATTTATGCATACAGATACAGACCAAACGGTAGAATTTGGGGTAAACCAATTGATGAATACGAAGGAAATACACTGGAAGGCAAGGCTTTTCAGGTAATGATAGATAATAATCTGGATTTTGATATCGCTCTTTATCCTTACGAACTTGTTACATACGGAGAAACCGGGCAGGTTTTTCAAAACTGGATGCAGTACAGGCTGGTTAAAAAATACCTTGAAATTATGACAGACGAGCAAACGCTTGTTGTTGCCTCAGGACACCCTTTTGGGTTGTTTCCGTCACACAAAGAGGCACCAAGAGTAATAAACACGAACTCAATGATGGTAGGTATGTTTGACAATCCGAACGATTGGCATATAGCGGCACAACTGGGGGTTGCAAACTACGGTCAAATGACAGCAGGGGGTTGGATGTATATAGGACCTCAGGGAATAGTGCACGGTACATACATAACACTGTTGAATGCAGCAAGGCTTTTTTTGGGTATTCCCTGGGATAGTGACCTATCCGGACATCTGTTTGTAAGCTCAGGGTTAGGCGGAATGAGCGGCGCACAGGCAAAGGCTGTTGAGATAGCCGGAGGGGTCGGAATAATAGCTGAGGTTGACAAATCAAGGATTGATACACGACATTCGCAAGGCTGGGTTTCTAAGGTAACCGACAGTTTGGATGATGCGTTTGATATGGCTTTTGAGTATATGGATAAGAAAAAACCGCTATCCATAGCCTACCACGGCAATATTGTCGATTTGCTGGAGTATATGGCGGACAGAGATATCAAACCCGAACTTATAAGTGACCAAACATCCTGCCATGTTCCTTACGACGGAGGATACATACCTCAGGGATTGAATTTTGAAGAAGCAAGGAATTTAATAAAAGAAAATCACAAGTTGTTCGTCGAGTATGTCAATAAATCACTAAAAAAACATTTCGAACTAATCAAAAAGCTCCATTTGAGAGGAGGGTATTTCTGGGATTACGGAAACAGCTTTTTAAAAGCCGTGTTTGATGCCGGCGTCAATGAGGTTGCAAAAAACGGCGAAACAACGGATGAGGGTTTTATATTCCCGTCTTACGTTGAGGATATTATGGGTCCTCTTTACTTCGATTACGGATACGGACCATTCAGGTGGGTTTGCCTGTCAAGAAAGCACACCGATTTGCAAAAAACAGATAAAGCTGCGGCTGACATAATCGACCCGAAAAGAAGGATGCAGGATAGAGATAACTATCACTGGATAAAAAATGCCGAAAACAACAGACTTGTTGTAGGCACTGAAGCCAGAATCCTCTATGCCGATGCTCCTACAAGAGTTAAAATAGCGCTTAAATTCAACGATATGATAAGGAAAGGCGAAATTGGTCCAGTAATGCTCGGAAGAGACCACCACGATACGGGCGGAACCGATTCACCCTTTAGAGAAACCGCAAACATCAAAGACGGAAGCAACATAATGGCTGATATGGCTGTTCACTGCTTTGCCGGCAATGCCGCAAGAGGGATGAGTATGGTTGTACTGTCAAACGGCGGAGGAGTTGGCATAGGAAAAGCAAAAAACGGAGGGTTCGGACTTGTGCTTGACGGCTCAAGCAGAGTTGACAATATAATCACGAGGGCTTTGGACTGGGATGTAATGGTCGGTGTATCAAGGAGAGCTTGGGCAAGAAATGAGAATGCGATTGAGGTTGCCGATAGCTGGAATAGAGAAAAAGACGGCTTAATAACTATGCCCAATGTTGCAGATGATAGTTTGATAGACGATGTTGTTAAAGAAAGATTGGGAAAATAGGACTATGATAGATTTATTGATTGTAAGGGCTAACTTGTTCAGGATAAGCGATACGCAAAAGAGAGCTAAAATAAAAGATGAGATGCTTGACCTGAACAATATCGAAAACGGTGCTTTTGCCGTAAAAGACGGAATCATAGTTGACATAGGAAAAACAGACGAACTGTTTAAGAAATATAAAGACAGCGCAAAAGAGATACTAGATGCAAAAGGCAAAGCCGTCCTGCCTGGTTTTATAGACCCGCATACGCATGCCCTATTTATGGGAACAAGGGAAAAAGAGTTTAGGATGAGGCTTGAGGGTAAAAGCTATATGGATATATTAAACGCAGGCGGCGGTATTTTAAACAGCGTAAGGAAAGTAAGACAAGCAAGTGTTGAGGAGCTTGCCGCACAACTTAAAAAAAGGGTCGATATATTTTTTAGTTTGGGAACAACCTCATTTGAAGCAAAAAGCGGATACGGTCTTGATTTTGAAAACGAAATCAAGATGCTTAAAGCAATAAAAATGGTGAATGATACAACCAAAGCAGAGGTTATTCCGACATTTATAGGTGCCCATGCCATACCGCAGGAGTATAAAAGCAACAAGGAAAAATATATCGATATTATTATAAACGAGATGATACCCTACGTTGCTCAAAACAAACTGGCAAAATTCATAGATGTTTTTTGCGAAAAGGGGGTTTACACAAAAGAAGAAACAAAAAGAATACTTACTGCCGGCTTGGAGAACGGTTTAAAGGCAAAGATACATTCGGATGAAATTGAGGCTATCGGCTGTAGCGAGATTGCCGGAGAAATACCTATGATATCAAGCGACCATCTGCTAAAAATCACAGATAGAGGCTTGGAGGCTTTAAAAAAAGGCGGAACAATAGCAACCCTTCTTCCGGGAACAGCTTTCAGCTTAAAAGAGAACTATGCGCCCGCAAGAAAAATTATCGATTTTGGCATACCCACCGCCGTAGCAACCGATTGCAATCCGGGAAGCTCATTTACCGAATCTATGCCTTCGATTATAACACTATCCGTTATGCAGATGAATATGATGCCGGAGGAAGCCGTGGTTTCCGCCACAATTAACGCTGCATACACCGTTGACATAGCCGACAGAGCCGGCAGCCTCGATGTGGGAAGGCAGGCGGATTTTGTTATTTTAAAAGAAGACAGCTATCTATTTATCCCGTATCACTACGGAGTAAACCCCATACAATCCACATACAAAAAAGGTGTGAAAGTTGCTCATTCAGCAGATTGTTAACGGCTTGACGATAGGAGGTGTGTATGCCTTGATAGCTATGGGGCTTGCTATGGTTTACGGAATTTTACGCATCATTCACGTTGCCCACGCCGGCGTCTATGTTGTCGGAGCATACGCAGGCTTATACACATACATCCTAACACACAGCTTTATTTTATCAATAGTTTCATCAATGGCTGCAGGAGCTATAATAGGTATTTTAATACAAAAATATGTTTATTTCCCTTTAATAAAGCACTCCCCCATTATCTCGCTCATAGCAAGCATAGGGCTTTTCATCAGTATAGAGGAATCGATGCGGCTTATTTTCGGTCCATACATAAAATCGTTTCCGAAAGATTTGTTTAAAGGCGAATACCATCTCGGCAGCGTTGTTATAGGGCAATCCCAACTTGTAGTCGTATTTCTATCTGTAGCAGCTATAGCCCTAATATGGTATGTAACACAAAAAACACGCTTCGGACTTGCTTTGAAAGCCGTTTCTCAAGACATCGACACAGCTGAAACTTTAAGCATTGATTCAAAAAAGATTATATCCATAGCCTTTGCCTTCGGCTCAGCCCTTGCGGGTCTTGCAGGGCTTCTTGTGGGAGCATACTTCAACTCCGTTTTTTCATCAATGGGTGATGTACCGGCATACAAAGCTCTGGCAATAATAGTTGTGGGCGGTATGGGCAATATATGGGGAGCTTTTGCAGCATCCTTAGCCGTGGGGCTCATAGAAACACTCTCCATAGGCGTATTAAACGTTCCTCTTCCGAGAAACTCTTTAGCTTTTATCTTTATGATTATCGTTCTGCTTTTTAAACCGGAGGGAATCGCAGGGTTGTTTAAAGGACTTGGAAAATGAGTGCATATCTTATCACCATTCTAATAACAATAGGTATCTATATTATTCTCGCTTTGAGTTTGAACATTATTGTGGGGTATGCAGGGCAAATCTCTTTGGGGCACGCTGCATTTTGGGCAATAGGTGCATACTCCTTTGCAATACTTAGCGTCAAATATTCGCTGCCTTTCATAGAAGCCTCAGTCTGTGCCATTTTAATCACAACACTCATAGGTGTAATATTGGGGCTTCCGAGTTTAAGGGTTAGCGAGGATTTTCTTGCAATCACAACAATAGGCATAAATTTTATAGTCCAGGCAGTCTTCAACAACATAAATTACTTCGGCGGAGCTATGGGCATAGGCAATATCCCTTTCCCTCAGATAAAAGGCAAAATGTTTTCATCAGCCCAATTCATGGCTTTGACATACCTGTTTGTATTTTTAACGATAGTTATAAGTTATACTTTTAGGCGCTCCTGGGCGGGGCTTGCTTCTTTTGCGGTTAAAGCAGACGAGATTGCCTCGAATGTCTCGGGAATCGACCCTAAAAGATTTAAAATAATAGCATTTGCAATAGGTTCCGCACTTGCGGGTCTTGCAGGGATACTGTATGCAAGTTTTATGGGCTTTATCAGCGCAAACGATTTCTCATTCCCGGTTTCGGTTACAATTCTTGCGATGGTCATGGTAGGCGGAGAAAATACAATAACAGGACCCATATTCGGTGCATTCCTGCTTGTGTTGCTGCCTGAGATTTTCAGACCGATACACAACTACAGAATGCTCTTATACGGACTTTTGCTCGTTGTTATGATGAGGTTTCAACCAAGCGGATTCTTCGGGGAGAAAGGTATTGTATGGAAGTTAATAAGAGTAAAAAAATCATAGAAATACAAGACGTTGTAAAAATATTCGGCGGTCTGAAAGCCCTCGACAGGGTAAGTATTTCCGTTGAAGAATCGGAAATATTCGGAATCGTAGGTCCAAACGGCGCAGGAAAAACAACACTGTTTAACATAATTAGCGGTGTTTTAAAGCCTACAAGCGGAAAAATATTTTTTAACGGAAAAGATGTTAGCGGACAACCTCCCTACAAGATGGCTCAAATGGGCATAGGAAGAACCTTTCAGGTTGTCAGACCGTTTTCGTTTATGAGTGTTTTTGAGAACATTATGGCAGCATACGGAGTCAGATTTTACCATAACATAACAAAATCCTTCTCCAAATGGAAAAAAGAAGAGTACGTAAAAGATGTTATGCTTATATTGCTTAAAACCGAGCTGTTTGAATACAAAGAAAGAAGAGCAGATACCTTACCTCTCGGCGTACAGAGGAAGTTGGAAATTGCAAGAGCTTTGGCTCTTAATCCAAAGGTCCTGCTTCTTGATGAGTCTTTCTCGGGATTGAGTTTTTCAGAGATAGACGAACTTAAAAAACTCGTTTTTAATATCAATAATGAGGGTGTAAGCATAGTTGTAATAGAACACAATATGCCCGTCGTTATGGACTTATGTAAAACCGTTGCCGTTCTTAACTACGGCAAAAAACTGGTGCAGGGTTCTCCGAAAGAGGTTGTAAGTAACCCAGATGTTATAGAGGCATATATAGGTAAAAAGCAGTATGCTCAAAGTTAAAAATCTGTTTGTGTCATACAACGAGATAAAGGCAATAAACGGCGTGTCTATTGAAATTGCAAAGGGTGAATGCGTAGCTGTAGTGGGTGCTAACGGTGCCGGAAAAAGCACCCTGTTAAAATCAATTATAGGCATAAAAGATATTAAAAGCGGTCTCATCCTGTTTGAAGAAAAAGATATTGTACGTCTCCCTGCGCATAAAAGAGCCTCTTTGGGAATCTCGTTCGTGCCTGAAGGGGCAAAGGTCTTTCCAAAAATAAGCGTTTTAGGCAATCTTATACTCGGAGCATATAAAGAAAAAGACAAAACCGTAATAAAAAAGAGGATGGAGGATATATTTTCACTCTTTCCTCGTTTAAAGGAACGGGTTAATCAGACGGCAGGAACCCTATCCGGCGGAGAACGCCAGATGTTATCGATGGCAAGGGCACTTATGGGCAGCCCGAAACTGCTGATGATAGACGAAATATCTCTGGGCTTGATGCCGAAGCTTGTCGATACGGTCTTCGAAGTTGTTGAAAATCTCAAAAAAAGGGGCATAACCATACTCTTGTCAGAACAAAACGCACACAAAGCTGCTGAAATTTCAGATAAAATTTACATACTTGAGCTTGGCAAAATCATCAAAGAAACGGATAAAAACGGAATACTTAACGACCCGAAAATAAGAAAAGCCTATCTCGGTATGTAATTATTTTTTTAAATTCAAAGCGGTGTGAGATTCTAAAACCTTCTCAAATTCCTCAACCGGAAGCGGCCTTGAAAAAAGATAGCCCTGTATAAAATCGCACTCTATATTTTTTAAAAATTTAAGTTGTTCTTCTTTTTCAACACCCTCGGCTATTGTTTTGATGTTTAAGCGTTTTGCGAGATACACTATTGTTTCTACAATAGCCCTCGTATTGTCATTGTGAAGCATTTCTCTGACAAACGATATATCTATCTTGACATAGTCGATGGACAGTTTTCCGAGATATGACAACGAAGAGTAGCCGGTGCCAAAATCGTCTATCGAAAAGCTCAAGCCGTATTTTTTCAGCGTTTTTATGATTCTCTTGGCATAGTTCATATTGTTTAGAAAAAGTCTTTCGATTATTTCTATGTTAATCAGATGCTCCTCTACGTTGTGCTTTTTTATTATAGAGACAACATCCCTTGCAAAATCAAAACTGTTAAAGCTCAACGGTGATATGTTAACCGATACGGGAACAACCCTAAGACCTTTCTTCTTCCACATATTTATCCTATTCAAAACCTCTTCCATAACCCATTTTTCTATGGATGTAATCATCTTCGTTTCTTCCAAAAAAGGTATGAATTCCAAAGGCGGTATGATTTTACCGTCTTTTTTCCACCTTATTAGGGCTTCTGCTCCGACCAAGGTTTTGTCTGTTGAGCTAAAATAGGGCTGGTAGTACAAAATAAACTCATTCTTTGCCAAAGCATCCTTAACGCTGTTTCTCAATTCTATTTTGCGCATAGCCTCTTTTTCAAACTCAACCTTATAAAATCCCAAAGAGCCCTCTCCTTTGGCTTTTGCATCCACCAAGGCAAGCATAGCCTTTTCAATAAGACCGACCGATTCCACATCGTCTTTTGGATAAAGGCTTATTCCCATATTAAAAGACAGACTAATTTTTCTTTTTGCAACATTATACGGTTTTATGAGCGTATCCATAAGCTTTGTTAATATCCAGATGACGTTCTCTTCGTGTTTTATATCCTTCAAGAAAATGGCAAATTTATCCGATTCCAGCTTTGCAACAACATCGTACTCTCTTAATTGAGAGGTCATTCTTTCTGCAATCTCCTTCAACACTTCATTCCCGGCTTCAAACCCGAAAGCCTTGTTTATTGATGAAAAATCTATCGGATTAATAACCGCCAAAGCAGCCAAATCATCTTCATATCTTGCCCTTTCAAGGAATCTTTCGACACCTTTTAAAAACGCCCTTCTGTTTAATAGACCGGTTATGTGGTCGTGATTTAAAACATCTTCAACGGTCTCTTGAAGATGCACCTCATTTGTTATGTCTTTTCCGACTCCTATATAATACTCAACTTTACCGTTAACTCTAAAAGGCATTATATTCATTATCGCTCTGATAATCTTAGAGGATTTTGTTTTATAAGCCATAACGCCGGAAAATACCCTTCCTGATGAGAGAGTTTTGTAAAAATCAAGTATAAATTGTTTGTTGTATAATTTCGATGAAAATATAGAGTGATGTTTCCCAAGCATCTCCTGCCTGGAGTAGCCCGATATTTCCTCTGTCTTTTCATTTACATAAACTATATTGAAGTTACTGTCCGTTATCACCACAAAATCAAACCCCGAATTAACGGCATAAGACATAATATTAAACCACTTCTGTGTCTCGAGTTTGTTTAAGGCATAACTGATATTATCCTTTAGTTTTTCAAGCAGAGCTTGCATTTGAGAATCGAAAACATCGGATTTTTCCAATAAACCGACAAGTGCTCCTGCAGATTCACCCTGTTTCATTATAGGCAGACTAAAACAGGAGTTAAAGCCGTAAAGCTCCGATTGTCTGTAAAACGGGGTGAGTTTTTGCGAACCTTTTATCATGTTTTCCACAGAAACAATACCGTCTTTCATCGACATATAAAACGGCGTTTTTCTTATGATTCTTTTATTTCTAAAAACATCCTCTTTAAAATAATTTTCGTATCTTTCTTCGGAAATCGCACTTGATACTATGTTAAACTTACCTTTCTTATCTTTTTCCACGATAAAAGCAACCTTGCAGTCTAAATTCTTTAAAATTATCTCAGGCAGCTTCTCCACAATTTCTTTGTAATTTGAAGATTCAAGCAGCATCTCGTTTACGCTGGAAAGCGTTTTATACATACTAGACAGCTGCTCTATTCTGCTTTTTTGAATCGTTTCCGTTGTTACATCCCTTGAAATATCTATAATTCTGTAGAGCTCACCGTTAATC
>WGCD01000186.1 GCA_015493995.1 Desulfurellaceae bacterium | reverse complement strand
CCCGCACCGCCGTACTCTTCCGGAATATAGACACCGAAAAAACCGAGTTCTGATAACTTTTTAATAATTTCATCCGGTATTTTATGGTTTTTGTCAATCTCTGAGGCTATCGGTTTTAGCTCTTTTTGTGCAAACTCCCTTGCCGTTTCCTGCACCAACCTTTCTTCGCTTGTAAGTTCGAAATCCATAAAAGCCTCCTATTTGGTGTAATCGTAAAAGCCCTTCCCCGTTTTTCTGCCGAGGTTACCGGACTCAACCATCTTGACAAGAAGCGGGCAAGGTCTGTATTTGGAATCCTTAAATCCGTCATAAAGCACGTTTTGAATCGCCAAAACTGTATCAAGTCCGATAAAATCAGCCAGAACAAAAGGACCCATAGGCTGGTTGGTTCCAAGCTTCATACCCTTGTCTATATCTTCAATCGATGCAATTCCTTCATAGTAGGCATATATCGCTTCATTTATCATAGGTATCAAAACCCTGTTGACTATAAATCCCGGGTAATCCTTTGCCAAAGCCGGGTCTTTTCCCACAGCCTTTGCCAATTCTATAACTGTCTTGTATGTTTCTTCGCTCGTTGCAAGACCCCTTATAACCTCAACAAATTTCATAACGGGAACGGGGTTCATAAAGTGCATTCCTATAACCTTGTCAGGTCTTTTTGTTTGAGCCGACAGTTTTGTTATGGAGATAGACGACGTGTTTGATGCTAAAATAGAGCCTTCTTTAACTATTTCGTCCAACTTTTTAAAAAGCTCCATCTTTATCTCTTCGTTTTCGGGCGCTGCCTCTATGCATATATCGACACCACCGACATCCTCAAGGTTTGTTGTGGGTTTTATATTGGAGAGTGTTTTATCGATATCCTCCTGTGTTATGACTCCTTTTTTAAGCTGCCTTCCCAAATTGTTTTTGATTGTATCAAAAGCCCTCTCAAGCTGTGAGGCTGCAACATCATACATAACAACGCTATACCCGTTTAAAGCAAAAACATGGGTTATACCGTTTCCCATTTGCCCTGCACCGACAATACCTACATTTTTAATCATAATATCCTCCTGCAAATCTCTATTTATTTAACAGCATCCTTGATATGACCACTCTTTGAATCTCGTTACTGCCCTCATAAATCTCCGTAATCCTCGCATCCCTGTATATTCTTTCGATATCGTATTCTGTTATATATCCGTATCCCCCCAAAATCTGCATAGCCTCCTTTGCAACGTAGTTTGCGGTTTCCGATGCGTATGTTTTGGCTATGGATGCTTCAAGTATAGGATTTTTGTGATTATCCTTCAAGCTGGCGGCTCTATAGGTCAAAAGTCTTGCAGCCTCAATTCTCATAGCCATATCCGCTATTTTAAACTGTATTGCCTGGAAAGAGTTTATTGTCTTTCCAAACTGTTTTCTCGTCTTCGAATATTCAAATGCACTGTCGAATGCCCCTTCAGCCATACCGAGCGCTTGAGCGGCTATGCTTACCCTGCCGCTGTCGAGAAGCTCCATTGCAACCTTGAAACCTTTTCCTTCCTCAGCCAACATATTCTCTTTTGGTATGCGAACGGAATCCAAGCTGAACGCCGACGTATATGTTCCCTTCAAACCCATTTTATCTTCATTTCTCGTTAAATTTACGCCTTCTGCCTCCAAATCGAGTATAAAAGAGGATATTCCCCTATGCCTTAAAGATTTGTTGTGCGTTGCAAATAAGATTCCATAGCCTCTATACCCGCCGTTTGTCACAAAAATCTTGTTGCCGTTTACTACATAAAAGTCACCCTCTTTTTCTACGCTTGTGGAGAGGTTTGCCGCATCACTTCCAGCCTCCGGCTCGGTCAGCATAAAACAGCCGATTTTTCTGCCGCTTGTCAATTCCGGGAGATATTTGTTCCTCTGATCTTCAGTGCCAAGCATATAGATGCTGTTGCAGGTTAGGGAATTATGAACAGACAGCATAACACCCGTTGAGGCACAGACCTTTGAAATTTCCTCCACAACAAGTATGTATGATAAAAAACTTAATCCCGCACCGCCGTACTCTTCCGGAATATAGACACCGAAAAAACCGAGTTCTGATAACTTTTTAATAATTTCATCCGGTATTTTATGGTTTTTGTCAATCTCTGAGGCTATCGGTTTTAGCTCTTTTTGTGCAAACTCCCTTGCCGTTTCCT
>WGCD01000185.1 GCA_015493995.1 Desulfurellaceae bacterium | reverse complement strand
GTTTGATTATATAGAGGATATGAAAGTTGCTCAAACATATGCAAAAATCAACAGATATACGATTATTAAAACAATAATTGACCTATTCACGTCTCAAAAGGAGGATTATATCATAGAAAGCGTGCACAACTACATCAATTTTGATGATAAAGTGGTAAGAAAAGGTGCTATCTCCGCACACAAAAACGAAAAAGTTGTCATACCTTTGGATATGTCAAAAGGTCTGATTATGGGTGAAGGATTGGGCAATAAAGAGTGGAACTATTCGGCTCCGCACGGTGCGGGCCGAAAAATGTCAAGAAAACAGGCAAAAAAATCTTTATCCTTAGAGGAGTTCAAAAAAAGAATGAAAAATGTATATTCAAGCTGTATAAACGCTCAAACACTTGATGAAAGCCCTATGGCATACAAAGACAGCGGTTATATACTCAAATATTTAAAAGAAACGGTTAAAATCAACGAAATTGCCAGACCTGTCTATAACTTCAAAGCGAGTTAGATATGTCGGTTAATATTGTTGGAGGCGGACTTGCCGGTGTTGAAGCTGCCTGGGCATTGGCAAAAAGAGGCATCAAGGTAAATCTGTTTGAAATGAAACCCACAGCATTTAGCAGCGTTCACAAAAACGAAAATCTTGCTGAAGTAGTGTGCAGCAATTCTTTCGGCAGTATATCCTTAACAACGGCAAGCGGTGTTTTAAAAAAAGAGATGGAAATCTTAGACTCCATAGTCATAGAAGCGGCATATAAATCAAAAGTACCTGCCGGCAATGCTTTGGCTGTCGATAGAAATGAGTTCAGCAGGCTTGTAACAAAAAAAATCATAAACCATAAAAATATAAAGGTTATAAGAAAAAAAATCGAAAAAACCGATGATGAAAATATCTGGATAATATCCTGCGGACCCCTTTGCGATAATTCCTTAAACAAGCATCTGCAAAATATCATAGGTGAAAAATTTCTATATTTCTTTGATGCCATAGCGCCAATCGTATATGCAGAGAGCGTTGATTTTTCAAAAGGATTTTGGCAGTCCAGATATTCCGACGAAAAGGACTATTTTAACTGCATTTTGAATGAATCGGAATACGACAAATTTTATGAAGAGCTGATAAATGCCGAGAAAGTTGAGTTTATGGAGTTTGAAAAAAATTATTTTGAAGCGTGTCTGCCGATTGAAGAGATTGCACAAAGAGGAAAACAGACGCTCCTTTTCGGACCTCTAAAGCCGGTCGGACTGGAATTTGACAACAAAAGACCGTATGCTGTCGTTCAATTAAGAAAGGAGAACAAAGAGGGGAGCCTGCTCGGACTTGTGGGTTTTCAAACGAAATTAACATATAAAGAGCAAAAAAGGGTATTTTCTCTGATTCCTGCATTGAAAAACGCAGAGTTTGCAAAATTGGGCAGTTTACATAAAAATACGTTTATAGATTCACCGGCTTTGTTAAACTGTTTTTTGCAACTGAAAAGTAAAAAAAATCTGTTTTTTGCAGGACAGATAACTGGCGTTGAGGGATATATGGCTTCCGCTTCAAGCGGTATCTATGCCGGACTGAGCGTAAATGCCTTTTTAAGAAACAAAAAATTTGAATGTTTGCCGAAAGAAAGTATGCTTGGCGGGTTGATAAACTACATAACAACAAAAGAGGAAGATTTTCAACCGATGAGCGAAAATTTCGGATTTATCAATATTGGCAAAATTAGAAACAAAAAACAAAAAAGAGAAAAGCAGGCTGAAATTGCGCTGGATAATATTAAGAAATGGAGAGAAAAATATGAAAGTGACACTGCTTAGGCATACGTTTGATGCCGACTATATGGCTGCTTTGGCGGCAAAGGTCTGCTACAGCAGCCAAAATGTGGAGGATATCAGCTTTGACGAACAATCAAAGGAAAAGCTGTTAAAAAGGGTTATTAAATCGGGACACCATTCTGTCATAGAACATATCAGCTTTACCTTTGCTATTGAAGGGATTAGCCGGGTTGCAACCCATCAATTGGTCAGACATAGGCTTGCAAGCTACTCTCAACAAAGCCACAGATATACAAAAATAACGAGAAAGAGCTTCGTCGTTCCACCTGAAATTGAAAAAAACAGCGAGGCTTTGAAGTTATACAACGAGGCTTTGGACAACAACCTTAAACTTTACAACCGGCTTATCGAGATGGGTATAAAAAAG
The DNA here is from genome assembly GCA_015493995.1 of Desulfurellaceae bacterium. Classification (GTDB taxonomy): domain Bacteria; phylum Campylobacterota_A; class Desulfurellia; order Desulfurellales; family Hippeaceae; genus S144-51. The sequence goes on along the minus strand of WGCD01000185.1, from coordinate 6,659 downwards.
GAGGATGCCAGATTTATCATACCTTCTGGCGTTTCGTCCAATATTGTTGTTACGATGAATGCAAGAGAGCTGATACACTTTTTCAGACTTAGATGTTGTGTCAGAGCCCAGTGGGAAATAAGAGACGCTGCAATTGAGATGTTGAAACTTGCAAAAAAGCACGCTCCCATAATTTTTGAAAATGCAGGACCGGCTTGTGTTATCGGCAGATGCCCGGAGGAAAAACCTTGTGACAATATACCAGAAATAAGAAAATTCTTCAAAAACCTATGAAGGGTAAGCTGTTTGTAGTAGCAACCCCCATAGGAAATCTTGAAGATATAACACTCAGAGCTGTAAACACCCTAAAAGACGTTGACGTTATACTTGCAGAAAACCCCAATCACTCAAGACGTTTACTGCAGCACTACGATATAAACAAAAAGTTGATTCAATATAACGAGCACAACGAACAAAGACTGATAGGATATGCACTTGAACTTGCCGAAGAGGGAAATAATATAGGACTAATTAGCGATGCCGGAACACCGACAATTCAAGACCCCGGCTACAGGCTTATCGAAACATTTCTCAAAAACGACATTAAGGTCGTCCCTATTCCCGGCGTATCCGCAGCAATAGCGGCGCTTTCTGCCAGCGGACTTCCTACGGATAAATTTCTTTTTATCGGATTTTTGCCAAAAGGGCCCATTAAAAAGAGAAAATTTTTGAAGAATTACGATACAGACGCCACTTTGATTATTTACGAATCTCCTAACAGAGTGATAAAAACACTTGAGGCGATTTGCGATGCGTTCGGCGAGGATAGAGAAATAGTTGTTGCAAGGGAACTGACAAAGATTTACGAGGAGTTCATAAGAGGGTGCGTAAAAGAGGTTTTGGAAAAATTTAAATCCAAAGACAGCATCAAAGGCGAGTTTGTCATACTTATCAAGAAAGCTTGAAAGATGTTTAAAAACGCAAGGATAATCTCCTTTTTTGTTATAATAAGCAGAATATTCGGGTATTTAAGAGATTTTTTTATAGCGAGGTATTTCGGAACGAGTGCCTATACCGACATTTTCTTTATTGTGTTTCGTATGCCCAATTCTCTCAGACGCTTTTTAGGAGAAGGGGCTGTAAATTCAGCTGTTGTGCCGGTTCTATCCAAAACCAAAGAAGAAGACAAACCTAAAGTTATATGGAACATCATAACTGTTTTGGCTGTTTTGCTTATAATTATTTCCGTTTTGGGGGTTCTGTTTTCCAAAGAGCTGATAGCGATTTTTGCAGCCGGTTACCTGCATTCGGCATTCTTTGACATTATGAACACAATGACAAAAATAACCTTCCCCTATATATTTTTCATTGGATTGAGCGTGCTGTTGATGGGTATTTTAAACACATACAACCACTTTGCCATACCGGCTTTTGCTCCGGCACTGTTGAATATCAGCATTATAGCCAGCATAGTTTTTTTCTACTCCAAGTTCGCCAACCCTGTTTATGCTCTCTGTATTGGTGTAATAATCGGGGGCATTTTGCAGTTGTTGATATCGTTTTTTGACTTTTTCAGGTTAAACATACCGTTTGATTTTAGTTTCAAAATACACGAAAGCACAAAAGAGATGGTAAAGTTGATGTCACAAACTGCTCTTGCAGGCGGTGTGTTCCAGATTTCATCTATGATAGACGCTTTTATCGCAAGTTTTATGCCTCACGGAAGCTTCTCATATCTGTTCTACGCAAACAGGTTGTTTCAGCTTCCCTTTGCGGTTTTTACCGTTGCTTTAACTCAAAGCTCTATAGTAGATTTATCTAAAATAAGAAAAGAGGATATAATAAAGAAGTCGGAGAACTTAATTAAACTTGTCAGTCTTCTGTCCGTACCGGCAACACTCTATTTCCTGTTCTTCGGAAAAAGCGTAATTAAAATACTGTTTGAGCACGGAAGATTCGACAATTTGTCTTTAAATAACACATATGCAGCCCTTTCGCTTATGATAATAGGTTTTTTCTTTTTTTCTCACACAAAAATTCTCTCCAATCTCTTTTATGCGATAAAAGATGCCAAAACTCCTCTAAAAGCTTCTGTTGCAGGAGCTCTTTCTTCCATAATATTCTCCGTTATTTTGGGCTTAACGTTAGGCTTTATGGGGCTGGCTTTGGCAATGAGCATATCGGGCTTGGTAAATATGGCTGCACTTGTAGTGTTTATAAATAAAAAAATAGGCAGCCTGAGAGTGCGTATGTTTTTTAACCTTGATACTCTCTATCTTTTGGCTATCTTGGTCATATTTTCCGTTATAATCAAAAGCACAACAATAAACTATATCTTATGCCTTATTGCATCTTCAATCGTTTATGCCTTTTCTTCCTATTTTTTCTACAAAAGATTGCATTTGGAGTAAAAAACAATTAAAATTTCATATATGAAGCTAAAAAAAGAAACGCTTCAAATAATATACGCCGTTATATCCATTGTTGTAATCGTATCTGTGCCTCTTATATATTCCGACATATATGATAAGCTGTTATACAAAACCTTTGACAACGCCTTTGTTTCTGCAAGAGTAATTGCCATATCGCCCTCATATGTGTCAGGCATAATAAAAAAGATATACGTAAAAGGCGGTGATTCGATAAAAAAAGGGCAACTTATAGTTTTAATAGACGATACGCTCTATAGAGCGGATTTAGCAAAAAGCCAGGCTCGACTTGACGCACTAAAATTTAGGCTAAAGCAGCTGGAATCCCAATTCGGTAAAGACGATGCCAAATATATGGATATAGAAAAAGAGGCTGAGATTTTCGAGGCTGATGTGAAATCGGCAAAGTTGATGTTGTCATATACCCGCATAGTTAGCCCGGTTAACGGAATCGTAGCCAAAGATGTCCTCCATACGGGAGACAGTGTTTCACCTTCTGATGTCATAATGTATGTTTACGACCCGATAACACTCTACATAAAGGCTTATATCAACGCCAAATACATACGCTATTTCAATCAAAATATGAACATAGACATAAAAATAGGCAAACGCACGCTCAAAGGAAAGGTGATAAAAATCGGAGGTGTGGATGTATTTAACGTATGCAATAAAACCAATCCCGTTGTCCCTGTCAAGATAATTGTAGATAAAAAATACTTCAAATATTTAGAGTTCGGTATGCCGGTTGAACTTGTGATTAAATAGAAATCAGAAAAAATAGTGAAACACCATATCAAGCCTGCCGTGCTTAATCATATAAATTCCGCTGAATCTCATAATTTCTTTTATTTTACCGCGTTTTTTCGGCGCATAACAGTGCACCTTACAGTGCTTGCATTGGGGCTTGGGGTCTAAAGGGCAGTTTTCGTTTCTTTTTAATGAGTACTGAAGCAAATCATAGCACTCTTTGCAGTATCCGTCTTTATATTCTTCAACTCCTTTTTTTAAGTGGTTTTCCCTGCAATATATAGATATAAACTGCTTCAGTATCTTTGCATCTTTCTTAATTCTTTTGGATTTTCTCATTTTAAGATAAAAAGGCGGTCTTGATACGACCGCCCAAAATGTTTACGAGGCTGTGTAGTAGCATCTTTTGGGTGACGTTACAAGCCCATCTTTTTTTAGTTTTGAAATTATTTTTGATGCCTCTTTAGTGTCCATATCCGCTTCATTGGCAACATCAGCGGTTTTTAAAGGCTTTTCGGCACCTTTTAAAACTTCCAAAACCTTACTCTCTTTCTCGTCCATAAAATTACCCCTAAACTATACCTATGCTTTTGTGTTTTTCATATATCTTCTGAGCCAATTCGTCTAAAGCTCTATAATCAGCCTCTTGCGGGTCTCCCTTAACTAAAACAGGCTCTATAACATCAACCTTTAAATTGCCAATCAATCCCAATAGATGGTCAACGGCTTTTCCACCCCATCCGTAAGACGATATTATAGAGGCAAATTTTAACTTAGGTCTTAGAGCATTTGCAAGATAAGCCAACGATGCTATTGTAGGATGGGCACCTGCAAGCACAAACGGCGTTCCGAACACAACAGTTGCGTCGTTAACAAGCGCCATTGCAACCTCACCCAAAGGAACTTTAAGAACATTGAACAGCTTAACATCGATACCCTTTTCTACCAAGGCATCACCGAGATACTCCACCATCTTTTTGGTGCTTCCGTGCATAGAGATGTATGGTATCAGAACCTCGTTGTCAAGCCTGTCTGATACCCAGTCCTTATAGGCATCAACAATAAATTTCGGATTTTTATACACACATCCGTGGCTTGGGCAAATCATATCAAAATCGAGAGCTTCTATCTTAGTAAGATGTTTTTTTATGTGTGTTCTAAATGGCATCATTATTTCAGAGTAGTAGTGTTTTGCCCCTTCATATATAAGCATTTCGTCTTTCGGTCCGAAGATTCTGCTTGTTGCTATGTGAGAGCCGAAAAAATCGCAGGTAAACAGCATCTTATCCTCTTTCAAGTAGCTAATCATGGTCTCAGGCCAGTGAACCCACGGAGTAAAGATAAACTGTAAATGCTTATCTCCCAAATCGAGCTCTTCGTTATCCTTGATGACTATGAATTTGTCATCATCAATGTGCAGAAGGTCAATTAGAAAATTCTTGCACTTGGCGTTGGTTACCACTTTGGCTTCGGGATACCTTTCAAGTATGTCGGGTATCGAGCCTGAGTGGTCTTGCTCGGCGTGCTGAGCTACTACATAATCAATACGGGTTATGCCCAGAATGTCCAGATTTCTCATAAGTTCATAGGTCTTTTCCGGGTCAACGGTATCTAAAAGAGCCGTTTTTTTGCTCCCCTTTATTAAATACGAGTTGTAGCTTGTGCCCTTCGGCAGCTCAACAAGCTCATCGAAGATGTCCCTATCCCAATGAACCGAGCCAACGTAATAAACATTGTTTTTAAGCTTTTGTACAGCCATTTTCTATTATCCTTTCCACAATCCGTGGATATTGCAGTACTCTCTTGCATAAACCTCTTTACCTTCGGCAACCTCAAAAACCGCCTCTGGAGCATCTCCCGGATTCAAAAACTTCCTGTAAACGGCACCGTCAACAACAAGCTCAATCCATTCTATATAGTGCTTATCTTCCATAGGATGGGCAGTATTTTCCCCGACCTTTACAATATATTTATCACCATCTCTTTTAATAAAAGGAACGTGCTTCTCCGTCGAAGTGTCTGCTGTTTTTTCTTCAAACTTAACCATAGGTTTACCGCAGCATACAAGTTCTCCGAAACTCCCGTGCAAAACCTCTACGATATTTCCGCAAACCTCACATTTGTAAACTTCCATTCTCTCAGCCATAACAAACCTCCTTTAAAATATTAATCTTCATACTCTTCAAAAGCATCTTTCCCCGCCCCGCATATAGGGCAAGTCCAATCCTCAGGTACATCCTCGAATGCGGTACCTGCTGCAACATCGTTATCAGGGTCACCTACCTCGGGGTCATAAATATACCCGCAAATTTCACACCTGTACTTTTTCATATCTACCTCCTAATTCAGATTGTAAACATTTTTTGCACACTCCGTATGCCATAATGTGCATTCTTTCTATTCTATTCCCGTCTATCATACCACCATCGGCACTAAACCAACTACTCTCCAGTCTATACATCTTTTGACACTGCTTACACCTAAAGTATATATAAAATTTTCCATCGTTCAAACAATATCTTACATCGTCCTGACCGAAAGAAATCTTATCCACAATGGCATTCTCCTCAAAAAGCAGCAGGTTGTTGTACAAAGTTGCTTTTGATATCGTAGGTGCGTTTTTATGAATGGACGAATAAAGCTCATTGGCTTTCAAACATTTGCGCGGATTTTTTAAAATATTTTCCAAAATCACAATCCGGTAGTACGACGGATTGATTCCCTTACTAAACAGAGTGTCCCTTGCCATTTTCTGATTTTTGTTCATTTAAACACCTCATTTGTCTGTTTATACCAAAGCAGCAAATCAAGATGGTGCATGGGTATGCCGATAGAACCTGCAAAATCTCTCATTTTGGATTCTATGGATTCATATCGTTTGGCACTTATGGATTTCGGCAGTTCATCTATCACACCGTATGCAGCTAAGTTTTTCAAAATATGCCTATCCAATATGGATAGCTCATAACCAAAACCTACGTTCCTCAAGAAATGGCTTGCCTCTTTGTATCCGAAGCCCTTTATATTGTCTATCAACCACTTCCTTGACTTTTTAGCATCTTCAAAGGAATTTAATTTAACCCTCAAATCAACACCGTCTAATTTTTTTACAGCCTCCTTAATGTATTTAGCCTTGTTATTTCTAAACCGAACGTTTCTAATTATATCCGACAGCCGGGCTTCGGAAACTTTAAATACAATATCATTTTCAAACAGCGTATCAGCAACTTTGGCACAGGTTTTGGCTTTGGATTGAGGAGTCATAAGACAAAACACAAGCTCTTTTAAAAATGTTCTGTTGTCTGCTTTCTCTCTTATTTCATCAAAATCTTTAATTCTGTTTTCAATTTCGGGTTTAATCGTGTTATACAACTCAATCAACTTTTTCATCTTTTAAATTCTACCTGCCGTTCCAAACTTTTAATCTTTTTACTTTAATTACCGATACACATTTTTGATTATACTCAAATTATAAGATTTGTCAAATAAAAAATTTTTTAT
>WGCD01000184.1 GCA_015493995.1 Desulfurellaceae bacterium | reverse complement strand
GAGTATGAACGAATAAAAAAATATATTAAAGCGACTTTTGAAAAAATTATCTATCACAATTTATAGGTCTAATCTCTCCCGAGAATTATTTTCTGCAGCTTTTTAAACGATTCCGTTCCTGCAAACTCAATCCAGTAAAAAACAATTGATTCTGCGGGAATAACAGGTATGTTCTGTCCGTTATAAAAATCCATAGCAGTTTTATAAAAACCCTCTTCTCGCGATGTAACCGCATCGTTAGCTATAACAACATCGAAGCCTGCATCTTGCAAATCTATAGCCGTTGAGAGAACGCAGATGTGAGACTCTATTCCCGTTAAAACAACGGTGTTTTTACCCGATTTGTCCAGTGCATCTTTTATGTCGTCTATCAAAAGTGCTGAAAATGACATTTTATCAAATCGCTGAGCCTTGTATTTTTCAAGGAGGGATTTTAGAGGCTCTATGGTATCACCAAGTCCTTTCGGATATTGCTCTGTATAAAGAATGGGTATGCTAAATTCGTTTGCAGCCTCAATAAGCAATCTTATGTTTTTTGTTGTGTTGTCAAGATTTTTCATAACTTTAGCCAATTTTTCCTGCATATCGATAACAACCAGAATACAGTCGTCTTTCTTGATAATCATAGCTTAAAACCTCCTTTTTTACCCCTTTAGATTATCTGAGGAGTATTTTGAAATCTTATTTGCGTCATTCTCCTTCTTGTTAAATTTGTTCTCCATATCCTGTTTGATTTCGTTCATCCTCTCTAAGATAAAACCGTTATCCTCTATCATTTCTTGAATGAATCCCTGTTCTTCATCATCTACAGATGTTTCGGTCAATATATCCCTCAATTTTACAAATACTCTGTTTCTTTCCCTAAGAAGTGTATCGAGTTTTGCAAGTTGAAGCTCTTTTGAGTCAAGGGTATTTTTTATCTCTTCTGCATTGTTTTTTAACATCAAAAATAGTTCTTTTCTGTTTTCATCCATAGCACACCTTCTTTATAAGCAATCCTTCTCTTAAACTGCCGTTTGTTGTAATAATATAATCCTTATCAAAAAAGTTCAATATTGTTTTTACAATTTTAGCACCCACAACAATAACATCCTCTCTGCCTTTTTCGAGTATTTTGTATGTTTCAAGGCGTTTTTGAGCGCTCATAGATATAAGTTTTGTAAGAATCTTATCTATATTTTCCTTTTTTAGTTTGTACCCTTCGGTTTTTTCAAATGAGTATGTTGTTAAATTCATATCAATTGCAGCAAGCGATGTGACAGTTCCGGCATTGCCTACAATAAAATCCGGCTTATCCTGTTTTTTAATGTATTGTTCAAGCTGTTTTTTAAAATATTTTGCAGCCGTATCGAGCTCTTCTTCTTGAGGCGGGTCTTTTTTAATAAACATCTCAAGCAGTTTTACGCCTCCAAGCGGTATGCTGAACGAATTTATCAGTCTGTTTTTTGAAGAAAACATAAATTCCGTGCTTCCGCCACCTAAATCAAATGCAAGCCAATTTCCGTTTTCTATTATATCTTTTAACATATAAACTATGCCGATGTGGGTTAATTCTGCCTCCTGCTGCGGAGTTATCACCTCAATATCAAAACCTGCCTTTTTTATATTTTCAACAAACCATTGACGGTTTTGAGCTTCTCTTATGGCACTTGTAGCTGCTGCAAAAACCTCTTTTACATCATATTTTTTAAGAATACTTTTATATTCTCTAAGAATACTAAGGGTTCTTTCTAAAGCCTCTTTTTTTATGATTTTATTGTTTCCGAAGCCTTCTCCGATTCTGGCAATCCTGCTTTTTTGATAGAGAAAATCAAATAGACAACCCTCCCTTTGTTGGGCAATTAAAAGTCTAACGGTGTTTGTGCCCATATCAAGGGTTGCGTATTTCATAAACTGAAAATGCCTTGAAGCGATAAGAAAATACCTGCAGAAAGTATTGCAGCTATAGGTATGGTTAGAATCCAGGATATAGCCACGTCTTTAAGAACTTTACCGTTTAGCGCACCAATTCCTCTTGCAAGCCCGACTCCTATAACCGAACCTATGAGTGTATGGGTTGTTGAAATGGGCAATCCCATCTTGGAGCACACCAAAACAGTGGTTGCTGCACCAAATTCTGCTGCAAAACCCCTTGAGGGTGTCATATCGGTTATTTTTCTGCCCACCACAAGTATAACCTTGTATCCGTACATTGAAAGCCCTACAACTATTCCCATCGCACCGACACTCAACACCCAGATAGGCATAGCTATGTTTTGTGAATGAACCAGAGCACTTGCATATACCGCACCCATTAAAGGACCTACGGCATTTGCAACGTCGTTTGCACCGTGTGAAAAGGCCATATATGATGCCGTAATAAGCTGCAGTATGGCAAATACACGTTCAACTTGCGGAAATCTTCTTTTGTAGGGCAGGGTGGTGTCAACGGGAATTCTTGATACAACAAGGAATATGAAGAAGGCAAAAATAGTGCCAACAAGTGAGGCTATAATTAGAGCGTGAGAGAAAGACAAGTTCAGATGCAGGTTTTTTAATCCCTTATATAACATAGAAAACACGAGTATTATAGCGACAAGAAAGGCAAGAAACGGAGCGTATTTTTTGGCTGCAACGACAGGTTTTTCCTGAGTAAGTATGGATTTAGAAATAAATATGAAAATGACAAAAGATATAATTCCGCCACTGATTGGAGATACTATCCAGCTTGCCACGATGGATACCAATTTAATCCACTTTATTGAAGCAAAACCTTTGCTCACAATACCGAAGCCAATCACCCCTCCGACTATAGAGTGGGTTGTCGAAACGGGCATACCGAGTTTTGTTGCTAGGTTGACCCACAAAGCAGCCGAAAGTAGAGTGGCGAGCATTCCGTAAGCAAATATCATTGCATTATTTGTATAATTATGCGGATTTACAATGCCTTTTGCTATTGTCAGACTTACGTGATTTCCGACAAGCATTGCACCCAAAAATTCAAAGATTGCAGCAATAATAATTGCCTGTTTGAAGGTAACACTTCTTGCGCCAACACTTGTTCCCATAGCGTTGGCAACGTCGTTGGCTCCTATATTCCAAGCCATATAGAAGCCTATTACAGCCGACAGTATCAGAATTATATAGAGTTCCATAGCTATTGTGAAATAATAAGCCTTATTCTGTTAGCCATTTTTTCGGCAGAGTTTGCTATGCCGCCGGTTATTTCAATAATTTTCAGCCAGAGAACCAAAGACCCGCAGTCCATCTCTTTTTCTGAGTTGAGCACCTTTTTCGTCAGGCTGTATTGATACTTATCGGTTTCGTGCTCCGATTCGTTTATCTTATCAAGAAGGTTTGAAACCGACTCGGCTTCAGGACCTGCAAAGCTGGCTGCTTTTAGGGTTTCAAGCTCTTCAATCACATCTTTTGACAATTTCACAACGCCTATGACGCTTTTTGCGAAATCCATTATTTCCGACTTTATTTCATCAGGTACAATAATAGTTTTGAATGTCATTAAAACGCCAAGGTCTTCCGTTTTGTCGGCTATTGCGTCCATAGCAGATATAATTTGGAGTAAATCGCCTCTTGCAACAGGCATAAAAATACTGTTTGGCAGGCTCTGTCTAATCTCGTTTTTGATTAAATCGGTTTCGTATTCGTGGTCGGATATTTCTTTGGCTATTTTTTCTATATTTTCGCTATCTGAATTTAAAAAAGCTTCATACAGAGCAGGAACCCTGTTTGTACACTCCATAACCTCTTTCATCATTTCGTTTAGCGCTGCAAACGGTGATTTTCTAAAAAGGTCAAAAATACTCATTTTTATCTCCTTAACTGTTTAGGAGCTTCACCTTTTCCACGATATTTCTGGCGGCATCCTCGAACGCTTTGGAAACCGGAGAATCTGGATTTGATGTTACTATAGGCTTGCCTGTGTCTCCGCCCTCTCTTATTTCCAAATCTATGGGAATTTCTCCCAAAAACGGCAAGGAGCTCTCAGCCGCAAACTTTTTGCCGCCGCCGTGTGAGAATATATCACTTCTCTTTCCGCAATGTGGACAGATGAAATAGCTCATATTTTCTATGACACCCAAAACCGGAATCTTTAATTTGTTAAAAAAGTCGTTAGCCTTCATCGCATCACTCATAGCAACATGTTGAGGTGTTATGACAATAATTCCTCCTGATACTTTTGCTTCCTGAGCAAGAGTAAGCTGGGCATCTCCTGTTCCGGGCGGCAGATCAACAACAAGAAAATCCAAATCTCCCCAGGAAACATCTTCCATAAATTGTTTTATTGCCGAGTGTATTAAAGAGCCTCTCCAGATAACTGCTGCATCTTTCGGTATCATATTGCCTATGGATATAATCTTTACACCGTATTTCTCCGTGGGCAGTATTTTATCCTTATGCTCTCTGTCTATCTGAACAGGGACACCGTCTATACCCATCATTGTTGGAATGTTCGGTCCGTATATATCGGCATCCAACAGACCGGTTTTAAAGCCCAGCTTTGCCAGGCTGACGGCAAGATTGACGCTAACGGTTGATTTGCCAACACCGCCTTTTCCGCTTGTTGTTGCAATGATGTATCGTATATTTGAAACCTTCTCTTTTTCTTCCACAACTTTTTCTATTTCAAGCTCAACGTCTTCAATGCCTTCAAGTCTTTTTAGTGCAGCAGGAATACTGCGCTTGAGCATATCTGTTACGCCTTGATTTTTTTCGGCTGTTTTTATTTTTACAACCACCTTTGAACCTTGAATTTCCACATCTTCAATTATACCTTCGTTAACAACGCTGTGCGTCTTGCCTGGATAGAAAACCTGTTTTAATGCATCCAATACCTTGTCTTTCATCAACTCCTCCTATCTTTTAAGTGCCGATTGTCCAGCTTGAGAGATACTCTTTCTGCTCTTGTGTCAGCTCGTCGTGTTTTACGCCGAGAGTGTCCAATTTCAGCGCTGCAATATTGTCGTCAATCTCTTTCGGTACGACATAAACCTTTTTGTCAAGATTTTTTCCGTTGTTTGTGAGATATTCCGCAGAGAGAGCCTGATTTGCAAAAGACATATCCATCACGCTTGAGGGATGACCTTCTGCTGCTGACAGATTGACGAGTCTCCCTTCTGCCAAAAGATAAATCCTATTTGAGTTTTTTAATTTGTATTCTTTGACAAAATCCCTTATATCTCTGGATTCAACGGCTATTTCGTGTAATCCCTTTACGTCAATTTCAACATCAAAATGCCCGGAATTTGCGACGATTGCGCCGTCTTTCATAGCCTCGAAATGCTCTTTTCTTATTACGTGTATGTCACCCGTTACGGTGCAGAAAAAATCCCCTATTTTAGCTGCTTCAGCTATGGGCATAACCCTGAATCCGTCCATAACAGCTTCAAGAGCCCTTAGGGGGTCTGTTTCCGTTACTATAACATTTGCACCCATTCCTCTTGCTCTGTCTGCCAAACCTTTTCCGCACCACCCATATCCTGCGACCACAAAGACCGAACCTGCTATAAGCCTGTTTGTAGCCCTTATAATGCCGTCAAGTGTTGACTGACCCGTGCCGTATCTGTTGTCAAACATATGTTTTGTATTTGCATCGTTAACTGCAATTACAGGAAATAGCAAAACATTGTCTTTCTCCATACTTTTCAGTCTTATAACTCCCGTTGTTGTCTCTTCCGTTGAGCCTATCACGTTGTCTGCCAGCTCTTTTCTTTCTGAGTGCAGCAGCGAAACAAGGTCAGCTCCGTCGTCCATTGTAATGTTCGGTTTTTTATCCAAAACGGCGTTTAGGTGAGAATAGTATGTGTCTCTATCTTCACCTTTAATAGCATAAACAGGTATATTGTAGTGTTTAACCAAAGCCGCAGCCACATCATCTTGCGTTGACAGCGGGTTTGATGCGCACAGATAGACATCCGCTCCGCCTTTTTTAAGTGTTACTGCCAAGTTTGCCGTTTCTGTTGTAACGTGCAGGCATGCTCCTATGGTTTTTCCTTTCAAAGGCTTCTCTTTTTCAAACCTCTTTTGTATCGAATAAAGCACATCCATTGTTTGAAATGCCCACTCTATCCTATCTTTACCCTTATCAGCCAGATTTATATCCTTTACATCATAATCCATAATCAGACCCCCGCCTGTTTTCTTAAAATTTCCGCTTTATCCGTTTTTTCCCAGGTGAAATCCGTATCTTCTCTTCCGAAATGACCGTATGCAGCGGTTTTTTTATAGATAGGTCTTAAAAGGTCTAATGTTTCAATCATCCCTTTAGGCGTCAAATCAAAGTTATTTACTATGAGCTTTTTAATCTCCTCTTTTGGCAGCTTACCCGTTCCGTAGGTGTGCAGCATTATGCTTACGGGTTCCTTGACTCCTATTGCATAAGCCAATTGAACCTCACACCTTTTAGCCAAGCCCGCCGCTACGATATTTTTTGCTATATATCTTGCCATATAGGCTCCTGAGCGGTCAACCTTGGATGGGTCTTTGCCTGAAAACGACCCGCCTCCGTGTGCAGCAACACCTCCGTATGTATCAACTATTATCTTTCTTCCGGTTAGTCCCGTGTCGGCATACGGTCCGCCTATAACAAACCTGCCCGTTGGGTTTATGAAAAATTGTATGTTATCGTCCCACATATCTTGAGGTATGACATATCTTATTACATATTGAACAATATCTTTTCTTAACTGTTCAAGCTCAACGTGCGGGTCGTGTTGGGCTGAAATAACAACAGCTGTAACCTTATCCGGTGTAAAGCCGTTATATCTGATTGTGACCTGTGTTTTGCCGTCCGGTCTTAAGTAAGGAAGAATTCCCTGTTTTCTAACGTCTGTCAAGCGTTTGGCAAGTTTATGAGCAAAAACTATGGTCAGCGGCATAAACTCTTTTGTATCGTCTGTTGCGTATCCGAACATCATACCCTGGTCACCGGCACCCAAATCGTCTCCCTTATTTACTCCCATTGCAATGTCAGGTGATTGTTTGTCTATGGATGTTAAAACGGAACAAGATTTATAATCAAGCCCGTAATCGGCATTGGTATATCCTATATCCTTAATTGTTTTTCTTATGACCTCCGGGATTTCAACATAGGTGTTTGTTGAAATCTCACCTGCCACAAGGGCAATTCCGGTTGTTAAGAGTGTTTCACAGGCTACTCTGCAATTTTTATCTTCGGCAATAATGGCATCCAAAACCGCATCTGAGATTTGGTCTGCTACTTTATCGGGATGACCTTCCGTAACCGATTCCGACGTGAAAAGAAATGTTTCGCTTGAAGACATAACTTCCTCCTCAAAAGAAATGGTGCCGAAGAGGGGAGTTGAACCCCTACGAGCATAATGCCCACTAGACCCTGAATCTAGCGCGTCTACCAATTCCGCCACTTCGGCAAATCTGTCAACCAAAATGGATTATATCCATTATAAGCATCATGTCAATTATATAAACCGTCTTTTATCGGCTCAGGATTTATATGTATGATTTATCAAGAACAGATTTGAGTTAATCGTACCATTTGAAATTACGTGCCTCGTTTTAGTTTGCTTTGCAGTATTTTGACAAAGTCTTACTTTTTTATATAAGATTAAAGAAAGAAATTGAATTTAAGGCGGGAAATTTTATGGGAAATTCTACTTTTAAAACCATAATTAAGCCCTCATCAGCTGTATTTAAGGATAGAAGAAGCGTATTTTACGCATTTGCTTATCCGATAAAAACAAAAGATGAAGCCGATGAAATCAGAAAGAATTTGCGCAAGGAATATTATGATGCTCGTCATTATGTTTATGCTCTTAGATTGGGTTTTGAGGGTGATGTTGTGCAATTAAGCGACGATAAGGAGCCCCATAATTCATCCGCACCAGCAGTATTGAGTCAAATAAAGAGTTTTGGTCTGACAAATATTTTGATTGTTGTAATAAGATACTTCGGCGGTAAAAAATTGGGGATTTCGGGTCTTATAAATGCATATAAAACCGCCTCGAAAATGGCAATCGAAAATGCAGAAATGATAAAGGCGGAAGATAAGAGGGTTATGCTTTTGGAGTTTGATTATGCTAACTTAAACAGCGTTATGGGTATTATAAGTAAAAACAAGTTAAATGTATTGAAGATTGAGAACAAAGAAAGATGCATTGTTAAAATCGATATTACCCAGAAGCTAACTCAAAACGTCTTGAATAAACTGAAACTTCTCAATGTCGATGTAAAATTATTGGATTAGGCTATATAAATTCACTCAATATCGTATTGGAAACAACCATTGCTTTTGCTCCGTTCAAAAATATATGTCCGTTTTTTTCTTTAATCATATCTAACTTTTCAAATTTATCGAGTTCTTTTTTGTAGAGTTCTTTTATGTTTGTTTTGTAGCGTTTGTTAAAACATTCTATTTTAACTCCGTCTTTCATTCTTAAAAGCAAAACAAAAGCCTCTTTAATTTTATCCTTTTCATCAAGCTGTTTTTCATAAACAACATAGTTTTTTTTGTTAATATAGCTATCCAAGCTATCCGTATTTTTAAATCTTATACCCTCAACAAACGAGCTTGCTGAAACTCCGAAACCGCGATAATCATATCCGAGCCAGTATGCACTGTTGTGTTTGCTTTCAAATCTTTGTTTTGCAAAATTTGATATTTCATAGTGTTTATATCCCGCACTTTTTAAGTAGTATGAGATAAAAAAATACAGGTTTGCCGTATCGTCATCGTTGGATATTTTAAGCTTTCCGCTTTTGAATAATTTTTCAAACTGCGTTCCTTCTTCTATAGACAGCATATAGGTTGATATGTGTTGAACATCCAAAAAACAGGCGTTTTTTAGTTCAAATTCCATATCTTTTTTTGTTTCGTTAAGCCCGTAAATCAAATCTATGCTTATATTTTCAAAGCCTCTATCCTGAGCATTCTTTACAGATTCTATGGCTTTTTGTCCATTGTGCAGTCTGCCGAGTATGTTTAACTTTAAGTCGATAAACGATTGGACGCCTATGCTTAAACGGTTGATTCCAAGACTTTTTAGACCTTTTAAATAATCGGTTTTTAACGATACGGGGTTTGATTCAAACGTTATCTCGGCGTCTTTATGAATGGCAAAATTTGAATATACGGCATCCAACACACTTTCAATCTGCTTGATTTTGAGTGTTGAGGGTGTGCCGCCGCCAAAATAGATGCTCTGCACGATTTTTGATGTTTTAAAGCCCTTTATCTCATCGATCACTCTTTTTATATATAATGCCTGTGCCGATAATTGTTTTTCATAGGAAACAAAAGCGCAGTAGGGGCATTTTTTGTAGCAAAACGGAATGTGGATATAAAGATAGATTCCTTTGCTCATAGTTTTATTGAATAGGTGCCGGAGGCTGTGAATGAGCCCTGTTTCATCTTAATGTATAAACCCTCATCAATGCCTATTACCGCTCCGCAGACGCATTTAATCAAATTACCGTCTTTTTGTGAGTAGTCTTCACTTATCCTATCCTTCCAGCACCTGAGAATTCTGCCTTTACCAATCTTTTTGTATTTAAATATTTTGGCTTTACACTTTGCGCATTTTATCGTGAGCACAAACCCTTAAATTTCCATCTCAGGCGGTATGCCATTTTCATCCCAGCCCCTTGCCTGATAGTATTCTCTAAGCATATTATCAAATATATCTTTGTTCATAATTTTGCCGTTTTCAAGCGGTTCTTTAAATAGTCTTTCAGGTAATTTTTCAAGCTCGCCTATTCTGTCAGGATTTTCTCTAATGTTAAACAGTTTTGCCAAAGAGATTATTCTGTTCGACATCCCCTCAAGCTCTTCTTTGGTTATACTCTCATCGCCGTATAAAGCCTGGAAAATCTCGGTTATCTCGTTCCAGAAATAGGCATATCTGTAAAATCGGCATATAATAAGTGTGTCGTATGCGCAAAACCAGTTTTCCCAATCCGCGACCTCTGCCGCTTTCCCTTGAGTTTTATTCGGATCACTTACACCTGAGAGTTCCGCTTTGTAAAACCCGCTGCGCAGATGGCATGCGCCTCTTGGTGAGGTTGCGTAACCAAGTGCCGTTCCGGGAAGCGCTCTTGGGTCATATCCGGCAGGCTCCATTCCCTTAACGTGTATGGCTATATCCTCCAAACCGAAATATTTTGACGCGTATCTGATGCCTTGAGAGAGTATTTCGCCAATTCCTTCTTTGTAGGCTATTTTTTTAAGCAAATCCGCCGCATGTTCAACGTTTCCGTACTCATATTTTTCTTCTGTTTTTCCAAGTGCCGATGCTTCCATTGCAAATGCAACGAGGTTTCCGCCCGTCATCGTATCCATACCCAGTTTATCGCATATATCATTTAGATAGAGTATATCCTCGACATCTGTCATCTTACACAGACCGCCGAAAGAGTAGAACGTTTCATACTCGGGACCTTCAACAACAAGATTTGGGTATCTGCTGCCGGGTTTAGTTTTGCTTAATTTTCCGCAGGCTATAAAACACCTGTCGCAAGCCTTCTGTGTAACATCAAGCACCTCCTGCATTTTTGTTTCGGTTATATTTTCCCAGTTTTCCAGTACACCTTTTCTCCAGTACTGCGTTGGAAACGCTCCTATCTTATTTAAAGCCGGAACACCTGCCGGTGTTCCCCACGTTCTGTATTTTTTAACCTCTGCACTTTCCTTGCTCTCTCGCAAATATTTTTTGTATAACTCCTCAATTTTTTGTTTATCACCAATAGGTCTTTCGGCTTCTCCGTAAAACACTATGCCTTTTAGCTTTTTGCTGCTGAACACACTGCCGACTCCTCCTCTTCCGATTGAGCGCCAGTAGTCGTTTTTTAAC
>WGCD01000183.1 GCA_015493995.1 Desulfurellaceae bacterium | reverse complement strand
GATACATAGGTATCGAATGTTTAATATTGATTGATGTCAGTGTTTTTATGCCGGCTATGACGCTGCTTTTTGATGTTTCTATATTGTTTATCTCTATGTCTATTTGATTTATCATATTTTCTATCTTCAAAGCCTCAATCTCGGGGGTTCTGCCGGTTTTAACACCTATTTTTATACTCTCAAGCTGGGTTTGAAGCGATTTTTTTCTTTGAATCATAGCTTTTTTTAGTTTCTCCAAGTACTGCAGTTTGGCATTAAGGGATACCAAAACGGCTTCGTTTCTTAAAATATTCAATTTTAATTTTTCTTCAGCGCTCTTTCTCATAGCCTGAGCTTTCTTTGCAAGACTAAAAAGCGGATAGGCAAAAACAGGCATGTCAACCTCTATTCCGAGCTGGCTTATGGCTTTACTAAAAGGGAATGCCCCGTTTGTTTTTGTTATGCGAGCGCTTTCTGTCGGTGTAACAGGTCTCAACGACGTCGGAGAGTTGAACTGCTCATACGAGCTTAAGCCGTAAATTTTAGGATAGAATTGAGAAACAGCCCCTTTTTGGGCATATATCGACTCTTTTAAAACCAGCTTGTCAACTGTGGTCACGGGCTGCTTTTTAAGAGCCTTAAATAAATCCTGCATACTTAAAGCATTGGCGTTTAAGCCTATTGCCAAAACCAAAAGAATAATTGAAAATACTCTAACCATAGCTCTTCAATCCTTTCAAAATAATCTCATAAAGTTCAAGAGGTACATTGTCCACATCCCTCAAAAGAAATTCATTTTGGGGAAATTTTTTTGATAACCTTTTCCTCAATAAACAACTCGATAGATAGTAGCTTATTGCGCCTATAACGATAAAATGAACTATCTTTGCATCCCTTTTAACAAATACACCCTCGTTTACCCCCTGTTTAATAATGTTATCAAGTATTTTTAGAACGTGTAAAAACCTTTCCATTATCTCATCAGACATATGAATGCCGTCGGAGGCAATCTCCCTCATCAAAATTCTTATAAAGGTCTCATCCTTCTTTGCTTGAACAAAAAACGCCTCAATATAAATCTTTAGTGCCTCCAACGGGTTATCGGACTCATCCCTTTTGTTTATAAGATAGTCGTATATGGCGTTTACAGAGTCTTTTAAAATGCAGGAATATAAATTTTCCTTGCTTTTAAAATGATAGTAAATCAAAGCCTTGTTTGCATTCGATTTTGAGGCTATCTCATCCATAGTCGTACCATCGTAACCGTTTTTAGCAAAAAGCCTCTTTGCTTGTCTTAAAATAACCTTCTTTTTTTCCATTCCAACTCCTTAACTAACCGGTTAGTATAAAAATAAAAGATGAAATGTCAAGACAAAATTTTTAACTTTTAATCAAATGTATATCAATATGCCAAAACCAATGAAAAGACTGTTAAGCTGCCGTATCAATTAAAAGGCATATATGAATTTCAGCCAAGCCGTGTTGCCTTTGGTGTGGTTTTGAGCTGATAAATCAAACTGCATCCTTGCCGAAAAAAACATATTTTTATAGTTATACCAAACGCCAGGACCTACGGAATACTCCTCTGACTTTTTGCTCTCGTCGTCTTTTAAAAGAGCTCTGACAACCTGCGGCGTATCGCTTTTGGGATAATATTTATCATTTGTAACCTGCTTATAGAAAAAGCCGTTTACTCCGATTCTAAAGTATCTGCTGAATCCGTAAGATACGCTGTAGTCAAAGTGAAACTCCTGCCCCGGCCTTCTGTCCGGGTTAAAACCGTAAACGGTAGGCGCATCGTTTTGTTTTGTGCTGAAATCGTACATAAGTTTTATGGAAAAACCTAATCTTCCCGTCAGATATGTTGCAGCCAAAACAGGTTCGAATGTAAAAAAGTTGTGGCTTACGTTTGCCAGATTGTCGTCGTCCTGCCCGTATGTCGGTATGTAGATATCCGCCAAAGATGTAACAATATGCAGCTTACCCTGCAGCAAATGGTATGCAAGAATAAACGGACTGTAGATGATATAAGGAACGCCGCTGTCTGAAAAATCTTTTTTGTGTGCCTTGCCGACAGGAGCATTGAAGTCCAGATTGACGTGCAAAAAAGGAATAAATAGGTGCTGTCCGTAACTTCCGCCAAGAATTTTAAATTTACTTATCCACACAAATCTCAGAACATCGGCATCGACATTTAGCTTATCGAATACGCCTATATCGTTTCTTGCGTTGTCTTTTAGTGCGTTTGCGTGATAGTTGGATGCGTAATTTTCAAAATAAAACCCCGGTGGCGGCGCAATTCCCGCTAAAAAAGCCTCTGCTCCGTTTGGATAGGAGTCGCTTCCACCGGCAAAAACGTTTTTAACACCAAAAACCAAAAAAAAGGCTAAAAATGAAACCAACAAACACTTTTTCATAACAAATCCCCCCGATTTATTTTTGAAGTTTATTCCATTATGAATTCTTGTAAGTTTAAAATGCAGTCAAACCCAACCCCACTGAATTCGAATCGTAAAACTATTATGCAGAATTTTATTTTGTTTACAACATTTTTTATTTGATTAAAAACCACTTGTTTAAGCAGAGGATTTACTAAACACGATTTAACTTGACAGATAATATACTAATTCTTATTTTATTATTAGAAAAATTTTTCAGGAGGTGAATTAATATGCGTAAGAAGTTGGTTATCTTGTTAAGTGCTTTGATGCTAGTTACAACCTTTGGTGTTTCAAAATCGTTTGCCGTAAAAAATTACATCATAGCAACGGCAACACCCGGTGGAACGTACTATCCTGTTGGTGTGGCAATCGCCACTTTAATCAATATGAAGTTGGCAAAAAAAGGTATAACGGCAACGGCTATCACATCTGCAGGCAGCGGTGAAAACGTCAGATTGTTAAAAGACAAAGAGGCTGATTTTGCTATTTTGCAAGGTCTTTTCGGCTCTATGGCATACAACGGTAAAGGCGTTTATAAAAAACCGCAGCGATTTTTCTACTCGGTAACCGCTCTTTGGCAAAACGTCGAACATTTCTCGCTTTTGAGCAAATATGTAAAAACAGGCAACATAATGGATTTAAAAGGACTGCATCAAAGATTTTCCATAGGAAAAAGAGGCAGCGGAACCGAAGGAAGCGGTAAGGTCATACTTTCTGCTTTAGGCATAAAAATAGGCAAAGATTTGGAACCTGTCTATCTCGGCTACAACCAGAGCATCGATGCCATGATTGACGGAAGAATAGCCGGAGCAAACACGCCCGCAGGACCGCCGGTTGCTGCAATTACAAGACTTTTTGCAAGATTGGGCGCAAAAAAAGCAAGAATTCTGAATTTTACGGATGCGCAGCTGAAAAAGATTGATAACAGCTACGATGTATGGTTTAGGTATGTTATAAAGCCAGGCACTTATCCCGGACAGAAAAAACCTATCTACACAATAGCTCAACCTAATTTCCTCGCTGTGAGGAAGGGCATCCCGGCAAAAGACGTATATTTGATAGTTAAAACCATTTATGAAAATTTACCGTTTTTGCATAATATTCATAAGGCAACCTATGCAATTAAACTCGAAAATGCAATCAAAGGGCTACCTGTTCCTCTGGATGCGGGTGCTGCAAAATTCTACAAAGAGCAGGGCTTGAAGATTCCGTCTAAACTTATGGCAAAATAGAAAACTATGTCAGAAGATAAGCATCTGCTTGAAGAGGAAGAAGCCGGCTCAAAAATACTTGTCAGAAACATAAACAAATTGGGCAGTGTAGGAAAGACCGTTCAGGTTGCAAGCGTCATCTTGACGGTCTTCTCCTTGTGGTTTAACAGCTTCGGGGTTATGTCAACCCTCCACCAAAACGCTATTTTTTTCTCATTTATAGTTTTTACGGGTTTTATTTTATACCCGACATCAAAAAAGCATCCTAAAAAAACGCTCACCGTAGATGTTATTTTAGGTACACTCGGCTTTTTAAGCGGACTTTACATAGTTTTTTTTGAAAATACGATTCACGCAAGAAACGAGGTTTTGATTTTGCGTGATATGATAGTTGCCGGCATTGCCGTTTTGCTCATCATTGAGCTTTCAAGAAGAGTAGCAGGCATTGTCATACCTTTCTTGGCTGTTTTGTTTAGTTCTTATGCCCTTTTTTTGGGCAGATATATGCCTGCGGGTATGTTTAATTTTAGGGGCATTCATCTGTCCACATACCTGTATCGAATGTATTTTACTACAGACGGTATTTTCGGCTATATAACAACTATAGCCTCAACATATGTATTTTTGTTTATACTGTTTGCGGCATTTTTTCTAAAAAGCGGTGCCGGTGATTTCATTATCGACTTTGCGAAGGCAACGCTCGGTAAAACAGTCGGCGGTCCTGCCAAGGTTGCCGTTATTGCAAGCGGTATTATGGGTTCTATTACTGGAAGTTCCGTGGCAAACGTTGTGGGAACGGGCTCTATCACAATTCCTTTAATGAAAAAAATAGGTTTTGCGCCGGAATTTGCCGGCGGTGTTGAAACATCCGCCTCAGTTGGTGGTCAAATGATGCCTCCGATTATGGGAGCCGGTGCGTTCGTTATGTCCCAATGGACACAAATACCCTACACAACAATAATCGGTGTGGCATTTATACCTGCCGTTATTTATTATCTCGGTGTTTTGCTTAACGTTCATATAAGAGCAAAAAAATCCGATATTAGACCTCTTGACGATAAAGACATTCCCGACTTAAAAACGGTGATGAAAAACGGCTGGCACTTTATGATTCCTCTTTTGGTTTTAATTGCTCTTCTTGCATACGGTTTTACGCCAACCTATGCAGCCATCCTGAGCATCATATCGGTTGTAGCGGCAAGTTGGCTTAGAAAAGACTCAAGAATGGGCTTTAAAAAGATATACGAAGCCTGCGTGTTCGGTGTAAGAAATATGGTTGCAACGGGGGTTTTGTTAATAGCTGCCGGAATAATTGTCGGCGTTATCACTCTAACTGGGCTTGGAATAGCCTTTTCTGTTATTGTTACCTCGATTACATCAAACAGCATTTTTTGGCTGTATGTCCTAACCGCTTTGGCGGCACTGTTTTTGGGAATGGGACTGCCCGTGACGGCATCATATATCGTTTTGGCTGTATTGATAGCACCGGCATTTAAAATGCTGGGGGTGAGTCTGTTGGCTGCCAATATGACGGTGTTTTGGTTGGCAGAAACGGCAAATGTAACACCTCCTATAGCTTTAGCCGCGTTCGCAGCAAGCGGCATAGCCGGCTCAAGACCCCTTCCGACCGCCATAGAAGCTTTCAAGTTGGCAAAAGGGCTTCTTCTCATACCGATATTCTTTTTATATACAAAATTGTTAAGCGGCTTGACACTTACAAGCATAGAGCCTGCAATATTCTTAATTGTCGGGCTGTTCAGCTTCACAATAGCCATAGAAGGGTTTTTCTTAAAGCACATTTCATATATCGAAAGAGCACTGTTTTTAATCGTCGGTTTTTTAATGTTCTATCCCAAAACCGATACAAATATGGCAGGACTTGTTATAGCCGCTTTGTTGATGGCATACTACTTCCTGTTTCACAAAGTCATACGCCGAACAAGTGATTGAGTTTAGTGACAGGTGGTTAGCGG
Source organism: Desulfurellaceae bacterium (assembly GCA_015493995.1). Lineage (GTDB taxonomy): Bacteria > Campylobacterota_A > Desulfurellia > Desulfurellales > Hippeaceae > S144-51. The sequence continues at coordinate 215 of WGCD01000183.1, read as the reverse complement.
TTAGTGACTAGTGATTGGTAATTATAAGCCGGCGGATAGTGTTCAATGAATAAGCAATGGTTTTTCAGCATACACGGTTTTCTTCGGATAAAGAGAAAAATAGAAACTCATACATATCTTTATCAAAATTGTTTTGATAGCATTTAAAGAAATTAAATGACGTTGCGAATGAAACAATTTAGATAGAGCAAGCAGTATTTGCTCTGCAAGAATTT
>WGCD01000182.1 GCA_015493995.1 Desulfurellaceae bacterium | reverse complement strand
CCTCGTCTATTACGACAAATGACGGGTCTTTTATTCCGTAAATATCTTCCATTACATCGCTCACCAGAACGCCTACAATAAAAAGAGCTACAATAAATGTAACATACCAAACAACCGGCAGGTCTTTGATAAACATATAAAGCAGAAGACCAAACAGGCTGCCTATTGTTCCCGGAGCATAGACAGTATAGCCTATACCGAAAACCGTGCTTATTTGCTCTGAAAGTCTTTGTATTACATCTTCGGATAGTTTCATAGGTTTTTATCCAAAAACTCTAAAACAGTGTCTATATGTTCTTTCTCAATAATTAACGGCGGTTCGAACCTGATGCTGCTCTCCCCGGCTTTGCCGAGCAAGATTTTGTTCTCCAGTGCTTTTAAAACTATTTCATTCGCATACTCACCGCTTTTTGTGTGCAAACCGACAATTAGTCCAAACCCGTCCGTACCGGCAATATCTTTTTTGTTTTTAGTGATGTTTTTTAGATTTTTTAAGAGATAATCGCCTTTTTCTTCTGCTTTTTGTGCCAGGCTTTCTTCCAAAACGTATTTTAATACGTTAAATGCCACATAGCTGACAAACGGACTTCCGCCAAAGGTTGAGCCGTGTGTTCCGTATGTGAACGCTTGAGCTATCTCTTCTTTTGCAAGGGTTGCTCCGATAGGCAAGCCGCCGCCAAGAGCCTTTGCCATTGTTATTATATCCGGCTCAACACCGTAGTGTTCGTATGCAAACAGTTTGCCTGTTCTGCCCATACCGGTTTGAATCTCGTCTGCTATAAACAAAATACACTTTTCTTTGCACAGTTTATATGTATCTGATATATATTGAGGGTTTGCCGTATTTATTCCGCCTTCGCCTTGTATGAATTCAACGATGACAGCGCAGGTTTCATCGTCAATTTGTTTTTTTAAATCCTCAAAATCGTTGAATTGTGCATAGGAAAAACCCGGAGTCATAGGTTCAAAGCCCTTTTGATATTTGGTTTGACCTGTCGCCGAAAGGGTGGTTATTGTTCTTCCGTGAAAAGAGTTTTTCATCGTTATAATTTTATACCTGTCTTTTTTGCCGTAGAGTCTTGCAAGCTTTATGGCTGCTTCATTTGCCTCAGCACCCGAATTTGAGAAAAAGACCTTATCGCTGCAGGAATTTTCAACAAGCAGACAAGCCAAATCCGCCTGTTCTTTGATATAGTATAGATTTGAAACGTGTATAAGCTTTTTTGATTGTTTTTCTATGGCTTCCGTTATGACTTTGTGTGAGTGACCCAATATGTTAACGGCTATACCTGCCAGAAAATCCAAATATCTGTTGTTTTTATCGTCAAACAGATAAACCCCCTCTCCTTTTGTGAAGAAAACGGGGAAGCGCTTATATGTACTCATTATAAATTTGTCGGTTTTTTTAAATACATCCATACTTACACCTCTTTAAGTAACTGTTTAGGTTATACTTTATGGTAAATCTTTGTCAAGAAAAAGAAGCGGGAAAAAAGGCGAAGGGGGTTAACCTTCGCCTTAAAACCTTTAGAAGGTTATTGATTTAAGTGCAACATCAAGCAGAGAACCCGGGAAAACACCTATGTATGCAACGCCCAAGGCTCCAACGAGAACAACTATTTTCAGAGGAAGGCTGTTTAAAACAGCCGGAGGATTCTCAGGCTCACCCTTCATATACATTGTGACAACGATATTCAGATAGAAGTATGCCGAGATGGCACTGTTTATAACGCCTATAACGGCAAGCCAATATAGATGGGATTTCACGGCAGCGGAAAACAGATAGTATTTTCCTATAAATCCGACTGTTGGAGGCACTCCCGCAAGGCAGAACATAAACATAAGCATAGCCAACCCTATCAGAGGGTATCTATAACCCATACCCCTTAAGTTTTCTATCTCCGTGCCTCTGTCTTCCTTCGTGCTGATAAACTCGGCAACTGCGAAAGCTCCGAGGTTCATAAACAGGTAGCCGAACAGATAGAACATAACGGCGCCGTAACCGAGAGCGTTTGCCGCCGTTATACCTACAAGCATATATCCTGCGTGAGCTATTGACGAATAACCGAGAAGCCTTTTTAAGTCTTTTTGCCACAAAGCCACGGTGTTACCGAAGGTCATAGTCAAAGCGGCAATAATCCACAAGACCTTACTCCATTCAACCTGGATGGGAGCCATACCCACAACAAGAAATCGCATCAAGACCAAAAAGCCCGCTACTTTCGGGGCTATGGACATAAATGCGCTAACCGGGGTTGGGGCTGCCGCATAAACATCCGGTGTCCAGGAATGGAACGGAAAGGCTGCTATTTTGAATCCGAACCCCACAAAAATAAGCAAAAAAGACAGAATGGTAACCCATTTATGCAGGCTGTCGGCGCCGGAAAGTCCGCTCTTTATGACATTTAAATCTGCGCTTCCGAACAGTCCGTAGAGCAAACCTATTCCCAAAACAAGAAATGAGGATGCGAAAGAGCCCAGAATAAAGTATTTCATAGCCCCTTCAACGCTTTCGTTCTTATTTTTAAGAAAGCCCGTGAGGATATACATACCTATCGAAAGCGTCTCAATAGCTATAAATATCGTAATAAGGTTGTAAGACGATGCCAAAACCATCATTGCAACAACCGAAAAGAGCATAATCTCGTAGTATTCACCGATATTTATATTTTCTCTGTTGAGGAAGTCAAAGCCCATAATTATTACGACAAAAGTAACAAGAAGAATTACAATATTTGCGAAATTTGAAGCCCTGTCCATCACAACCATACCGTGAAATGCGGTTGCGTTGAAGTTATACATAGCGATAGTGACACCTACAGCCACCAACACTCCTAAGAGGGCTAAAATGCCGTTAAACCCTTTCATTCTTTTAGGGAGCCACAAGTCTATCAGCAAGATAGCAAAAGCAAATGCAGCTACTATCAACTCCGGCACAATTGCCACCAAATCTTTCATTGAATAAAGCATACCCACTCCCCTTTAGCCTTTTTTGACCACTACCGTTTTAACAGGTTGAATTTGCTTGGATGTCATGCTTACTTGAACGGTTCTGTTTGTTTGTTTTAATAAATGCTCCACAGAAACCCTCATTTTTGAGAGGAATGTATTGGGATACAAACCTATCCAGAATACAAAAAGTACCAGCGGAACCATATAAATCCATTCACGTTTGCTCATATCTTCAAGGTCTAAATTTTTGGGGTTTGTAACCTTCAAAAACACAACTCTTTTATACATAGTCAACATATAAACGGCAGAAAATAGTCCGCCGAAAGCCACGATAATGCCGTAAACAGGATGGGATAAGAACGCACCGAGCAGTATCATAAACTCACCGACGAAACCGTTTGTTCCCGGCACGGCTATGGACGATAGAGTGAATATCATAAAGAACGTTGCAAAAACAGGAACCAAAGAAGCCAATCCGCCGTATTCGGAAATCAATCTCGTATGCCTTCTTTCATATACTATACCGACAGCCAAGAAGAGTGCGCCTGTTGATATACCGTGGTTTAACATCTGCAAAATCGAACCCTCCATTCCGACCTGGGTTAAAGCGAACATACCCAGCATAGAATAGCCGAGGTGCGATACGGAGGAGTAAGCAACGAGTTTTTTAATGTCAGGCTGAACCATTGCCACAAACGCACCGTAAAATATGCCTATTATGGCAAGCACTATAACTAAAACGGCAAAAGCGTGTGTCATATCGGGAAACATCGGCAGATTGAATCTCAAAAATCCGTATGTTCCCATTTTCAACAAGATGCCTGCAAGTAAAACCGAGCCAGCCGTTGGAGCTTCAACGTGAGCCCAGGGCAGCCATGTGTGGAACGGCCACATAGGAACCTTGATTGCAAAGGCAACAAAAAACGCCAAAAACAGCCACAGTTGAATATGAGCCGGCAGAGGCGTTGACATCAATTTAACCATATCCGATGTATAAACACCGGTGTAGTGGTGATTTAGGAAGTATAAAGCCATAATGGCAACCATCATTAATACGCTTCCTGCGAAGGTGTATAAGAAGAATTTCATCGTGGCAAAAACCCTGTTAGGTCCGCCCCAGATACCTATCATAAGATACATAGGGATTAGCTGAACTTCCCAGAATACATAAAACAGGAACATATCCAAAGATATAAATACTCCGAGCATTCCTGTTTGCATAAATAGAATGACTATATTGAACAACTTAACCTTTTTGTTCACTGCTTTCCATGTGGAAAGCTGAGCAATAGGTGTAAGAAATGTCGTCAATAAAACAAGAAACAGACTTATGCCGTCAACGCCTACGTAGTATTGAAAGCCGAGGGATTTAATCCACGGCACCCTTTCAACAAACTGCATATGGTATGTTGATGGGTCAAATGCAAAAAATAGAGGCAGCGAAATTATAAAATCTATCACCAATATGCCGAATGTGAAATATCTTATGAAATTTTCGTTTTTTTCGTTGATAAAGGCTATCAGTACAGCACCGGCGAGAGGTAAAAACGTTATCAGTGATAGAATAGGAAAATGAAGCTGATTCATACCTTAAACTCCTTTAGATAATTTTAACTATGTACCATCCGCTCAGCACTATGATGCCGAAGCTTATCCAGTATGCATAGTTATTGATAAATCCGGTTTGCAAGAATCTCAAAAGATAGCCTATTCTGCCTGCAACCCAACCCGTTCCGTCAACTCCGCCTTTATCTATAATTTCAACATCGACGATTTTCCATAACAGGTTTGTGGATATCCACCAAAACGGCTTGACTATACAGCAATATACAAACTCATCAACATAGTATGTGTTGGCAAGCAGTGTGTATATCGGTTTGAATGTTTTTGCAATTTTTTCTGCCGTGATGAGTTTTTTAATGTATATAATCCAGGCGCTGAATATACCCAAAAGTCCCATTGTCACGGATACGCCTATCAAAAGGCTTTCGGGATATTCGGCTTTGTCAGCTATCGGTGTGCTCGGGGCTATCTGTGTAACGAGATGTTTAAATGGGATAACGCCACCGATATGAAGACCGACAAGTCCGCCTATTATCGACATAATGCCCAAAACCCACATAGGTATGGTCATAACTGAGGGTGCTTCGTGCGTATGCAGTTCGTGATATAAACCCGGCACCTTCTCTTCTCCGTAAAATACGCTGAATACGAACCTGAACATATAAAATGCTGTCAAAAATGCCGTAACTTCACCGACTATCCAGATGTAGGGATGTCCGAATTCCAAGGCGTGCGCTAAGATTGCGTCTTTGGAGAAAAACCCGGCAAACGGCGGTATTCCCGATATGGCAAGTGAGGCTATAACCATCAATGCTGCTGTTTGAGGCATATATTTTTTCAAACCGCCCATTAAGTCTATGGAGAGTAAGCCCCTCATGGAGTGCATAACCGCACCGGCTCCGAGGAACAGCAAACCTTTGAAGAATGCATGAGTCATAAGGTGGAACATTCCTGTCCAGTAAGCACCGACGCCGACACCTATAAACATATACCCCAACTGTGAGAGTGTCGAGTAGGCAAGAATCCTTTTGATGTCTTTATGGGTCAAAGCCATAGTTGCCGCATAGAACGCCGTAAATGCTCCGATGCTGGCAACTACCTCCTGTGCTATTGGAGCCATAGAATAGATAACGTTGGAGCGGGCAACCATATAAACACCTGCGGTAACCATTGTTGCGGCGTGAATCAAGGATGAAACCGGAGTAGGACCTTCCATTGCATCCGTAAGCCAGATATACAAAGGAAACTGAGCCGATTTACCCATTGCTCCCAAAAACAGAGCAAGGCCTATAATAGTTGCGCTTGTGGTGTTTAATACCTGATGTGCTCTCGGGAATATATTCGAATATGTTGCGCTTCCGAAGTGATAAATAATAAATAAAACACCGATTATAAAACCGGCATCGCCTATTCTGTTGACTACAAACGCCTTTTCTCCGGCATCTGAAGCGGTATCTTTTTCATACCAGAAGCCGATAAGCAGATAAGAACAAAGACCAACGCCTTCCCATCCGACAAACATAAGAAGATAGCTGTTACCCAAAACAAGCAGAAGCATTGAAGTTACGAAGAGGTTTAGATATGCGAAAAATCTTGAGTAGCCCTTGTCGCCGTGCATATACCCTATTGAGTAGATGTGAATCATGGTTGAAACAAAGGTAACCACAAAAAGCATAACGGCGCTTAAAGCGTCAACCCTCAATCCGAAAGGAACACTAACCTCTTTAAAGGGCAACCAAGTGTAGTATGTGTATTCCACTATGTGTCCGTTAAGCACGGACATAATAGGGAAAAGTCCGAGTATAAACGAGGTTGCCAGAGCAAGTGATGCTATAACGCCGGCATAAGGCTTTGTCCATTTGCCAAACAGGCCGTTGATTAAAAAGCCCGTTAAAGGCGCTAAAACAACAAATAATAAAATTACGCTCATCATTTATCCCCTTTTTATTTCTTTAGCATAGAGAAGTCGTTGATATCGATACTTCCCTTCCTCTTGTACATCATAACAACAATCGCCAAACCTATTGCTGTTTCCGATGCAGCCACCGCAGCCACAAATATGAACATTATTTGCCCCGATACATTGCCGAGATAATAAGACATTGTTATTAACAACATACCTGCGCCGTTAAGCATAAGCTCCAAAGACATTAAGATAACGATGAAATTTCTTCTTATCATCGCTCCGGTAGCGCCTATGGCAAACAACAGCGCAGACACAATCATATATTCGATGAGCATTATCTTGCCTCCTCTTCATCTTTCTTGGTCAAAACGATGGCGCCGATAAGAGCAATAAGCAGAATAATGGCAATTATCTCGAAGGGAAACAGGTAGTGTTTAAACAGCACATCGCCAACCATCTTTGTGTTGCTGCCGTGAAGCGTTAGGCTTTTCCCGGCATTTGTTATGTTTATCCTAAACTTGAAAGCCAAAACAGCCAAATCGCTAAACAGTCCGACACCGAGAATGATGCCCCAGAAATATTGAGGATTGAACCTTTCTTTGTTATTTAACACCCTCCTATCCATAAGCATCATAACAAACAGTATTAAAATTGCTATGGCGCCGGCATACACTATAATTTGAAGCATAGCTACAAAAGGAGCGTTGAGCATAACAAAGAGCCCTGCCATACTCACAAAGGTTGAAATCATCCACATAGCACTGTAGTATGCATTCTTGCACAAAATTGTGCCGAGTGCACCGATAATCGTGCCTAAGGATAAAATAAAAAATACTATTTGAGTCATAATTACCCCACCTTTTTCTGTTCTTCTTCGCCCGTATGAGACAGCTGTTCCATATCGAAGTGAAACTTATTTCTGTTGGAATCGGCAAATTCGTGGACATCCGTCATAGTAATGGCTTTTGTCGGACAAACCTCAACGCAAAGCCCGCAGAAGATACATCTGTCAATTTTAATATCATAACCCCTCAGTTCTCTTTTGCCCTCGGGATTTTTGCCTATTCCTACAGCTATGCATTTCGGAGGACAAATATTTTCGCAGAGTTTACACATTATGCACTTGTCGGGATAGAAGCGGTGCAGCCACCTTGCTCTTTCGGGCATCTCTATTTTTTCGTAAGGATAGTTTTCCGTTACGGGTTTTTTGAAGAGATATTTAAAAGTAAGTGTAAAGCCTTTTCTTAAATCGTTAAAGAACATAAAAACCTCCTAATTAAAAGAACGGCAGATGAGCCGATAGAGCAAAACCGGTCCAAAATATGTTTAATACGGATATGGGAAGCAGTATCTTCCAACCTATATCCATAAGCTGGTCGTATCTGTACCTTGGAAGCGTGCCCCACGCCCAGGTAAACAGGAATACGAAGAAGGCTACCTTAACCCAATACCATATAAACCCTGCGATAAATCCGCCGCTCCAAAAAGGACCTGTCCATCCTCCCAAAAACATCAAAACCATAATAGCTGACATAACAAGAAGAACGATATACTGGGCAAAGGGGAAAAGCCCCATTTTCATCCCTGAATACTCAACAAAATAGCCGCAGCAAATCTCCGATTCCGCTTCGGGTAAGTCGAAAGGAACCTTGGCAGAAACGGCAAACATAGCAATAAGGTAGCACACAAAAGCAACCGGTTGGTAAAAAGCATACCATAGGTGGTGCGTTTGAGCTGCCACTATTGTTTCAAAATTTAAGGATTGACTCATAAGAATCGGGTTTAACAGAGTAAGAGCAAGAATAATTTCGTAACTTATCATCTGTGCACCCTCTCTTTGAGAGCCAATGTACGGATATTTTGAGCCGCCGGATGCTATTCCGGCAAACAAGACACCAAAAGATGCAAGTCCCAAAAATGCAAAGACAAACAAAACGGCAACATTGATATTGACAACCGAAAAATGCAATACACCCCCGGCTATTTTAATAGGGGGAGCAAAAGGAACTACAAAAGAAATGGCAAAGGCGCACGTTGTAAATATTATCGGTGCCAACCAAAACAGAAATCTATAAGAACCTCTTGGAATAGAGTCTTCTTTCCAAAAAGATTTAATAGTGTCTGCCAGCGGTTGCCATAATCCATGAAAACCGATTAATTTCGGTCCTACTCTGTTTTGCATCCTTGCAATGACCTTTCTGTCAAACCAGGTCATAAATAAAACGTAAACACTCAGAAGCACGAGCAGTACAATAAATTTAACCACACCCCATATTACAACCATCATATTTTCACCTCACTACCTATCGCATTCACCGAATACAACGTCAAAACTTCCTATAACCGCCACAACATCGGAAATCAGATATCCTTTTGATGCAAAAGGAATGGCATATGCATGAACAAAAGACGGAGCCCTGATTTTCATTCTGTGGGGCTTGTTTTTTCCTTCGCTTACGATATAAAAACCAAGCTCGCCGCCGGGCACCTCGTTGTATCCGTACGCCTCTCCTGCAGGAGGCTTAATCGGTTTTGAGACCTTTTTAAAATCATCCATCATTGTGGGACCGTCAGGGATTTTTTCTATGCACTGTTCGAGTATTCTGTTGCTTTGCAGCATCTCTTCCATTCTAACCAAGTATCTTGCATAAACGTCACCTTCGGAATAGTAGGGAATATCAAACTCAAGCTCGGGATAGACCGAATAGGGTTTCTTTTTCCTTAAATCCCACTCCATATTACTGCCTCTTAATGAAGGTCCTGACAACCCCCAATTAATGGCGTCTTCTGTGCTTATAACGGCAACTTCTTTGGTTCTTTTCATCCAGATGCGGTTTTTTGTAAGCAGCGTATCATACTCTTTCCATCGTTTAGGGAAAATCTTTACAAATTCTTTAAGCATATCCATAAAACGCGGAGTTATATCTTTGGCAACTCCGCCTATCCTCACATAGTTGTACAACAACCTCGCACCTGATATTTCTTCAAACATATCAAGGATTAGCTCCCTTTCTCTCATACAGTAGAAATAGGGCGTCATAGCTCCTATATCAAGAGCGTGTGTTGCAAGCCATACGAGGTGATTTGCTATTCTGTCAAGCTCGGCAACGATGACCCTTATGTATTGAGCCCTTTCAGGAATCTGGTCTGTTACACCAAGCAGTTTTTCAACGGATGAGGCATAAGCAAAGTTGTTGTTCATACTATAGACATAATCGAGTCTGTCCGTAACCGGAGTAAACTGCTGGTAGGTCATATTTTCGGCGAGCTTTTCAATTCCTCTGTGAAGATAACCCACTCTCGGAGCTATATTTACTATTTTTTCACCGTCTATTCTCAATATGAGTCTTAAAACTCCGTGTGTACTCGGGTGTTGAGGACCCATATTAAGTTCTACGGTTCTAATATCTGAACTACTCATCTTACCCCCTAAGGCATCCTTGTGTGATCAGGTTGATGGCGTTGTCCCTCAGGCAATAGTTTTTCTACCCATTTGTCGGAGAAATCGTCCCCTTTGAGCGGATAATCTTTCCTGAGCGGGTGGCCATTCCAGTCATCCGGCATAAAGGCTCTTCTCAATCCTTCGCCACCTGGTCCTTTGTGATTTTTAAACCATATACCGAACATATCGTAGGTTTCACATTCATCCCCTATTGCGGATACCCATATATCAGTTATGCTTTCAACCTCTTCGCCTTCGTTAACAGCAGCTTTTATTCTTATTTCATCCAATGTCTCTGTAGAACGTAATTGATAGACAATATCAAAACGTTTTCCCTCTCTTTTCGGGTTGTCGGTAGCCGTTATGAAAAGGAGATAGTCGAAAGAGAGCTCTTTTTTTAAAAAAGACAGAACATCGTGAAGCGAGTTAAGTTCAACGGTAACGATCGAATCTCCGCACGATTCACCGACCTCGACAATATTTTCTTTAAATCTGTCTTGTAAGCTTGCAATAATCTTTTCATCAAGCATTGAGCGACCCTCCTTTTCTCACCTTATCCTGCAACTTCAGCAGGGCGTCGTATAGAGTTTCCGGTGTAGGAGGACAGCCCGGAACATAAATATCCACAGGAACAATTAAATCCACACCCTGCGTTACGCTGTATGTATCGAATATACCGCCTGAGTTTGCACAACTGCCCATAGAAATAACCCATTTGGGATGCGGCATCTGGTCATACAATCTTCTTAGAACAGGAGCCATTTTCTTTGTCAGAGTTCCTGCCACTATCATTAAATCTGCGTGCCTCGGAGAGGGTCTGTAAACCTCAGCGCCTATTCGAGACATATCGAAACGACTAGCAGCTGTTGCCATCATTTCTATAGCGCAACAAGCCAAACCAAAAGTAAGAGGCCAAAAAGACCATCTTCTACCCCAACTGACAAGTTTGTCGAGCTTGGCGGTAACAACAACGTTTTTCGGACCCAAAACATCTACTGCCATTCTAAAGCTCCTTTCTTGTAGGCGTAAATCCACCCTACAAAAACAAGGAAAAGAAAGAGAAACATTTCTATAACTCCCAGCATACCAAGTCCCTTAAAGTCAACTGCCCAGGGGTATAGGAATACGGCTTCAATATCAAAGAGTGTGAATATAATTGCTATTATGAAGAATCTGATATTGAAGTTGCTAATCTCAGCTACGGGGAAAATACCGCACTCATACACCTGGGACTTAACAAAATAGTCCCTTTTAGGAGACAGGTATAGCGCCAAACCAAGTATAACGGCAAATAGGATTACCGTAATAAAGACGGTTACGCCAGCGGTCAACCATTCGAGCATACTCCAACCTCCTTAAAATTATTTTCCATATAAGCCAAAAAGAATTCTACACTAAAGAAGTCTTATGTCAATAGAATATCTGTAAAAAATCATATATGAAAATAAAGAAGTTAATTAACAACTTACAAATTAAGCAAAATTCAACCTTTTTTATTTTAGGTGCAGTATGTTTTGTATCTCATCGGTTTTTATTGTTCTATATTCTCCGCTTTTAAGAGAGCCTAACTCTATACTTCCTATGGCTATTCTTTTGAGTCTTGATAAAGGTATGTCAAAATAGGAAAACAGCCTTCTTAAAATTCTGTTTTTACCGCTGTCAATGGAAACCACAACCCATAACGGGTCTCTTGTTTGCTTAACTCTTAGAGGCTTAAAAAATCCGTCTTCCAAATGTGCGCCCTTAGCAAGTTTATTTAGGGTGCTTTTATTAAGAGGTTCTTTGGTTTTTATAAGGTAGGTTTTTCTTATTTTGAATCTCGGGTGCATAACTTTATTTGCAAATTCGCCGTCATTTGTAACAATCAGCAACCCTTCCGATAGGTAATCAAGCCTTCCCACACAGATTAGTTTGCCTTCTATGTTTTTAAAGTAATCACATACAACTGCTTTATTCGTGCTGTCTTTTGTTGCGCTCAATACATACGGCGGCTTATTAAAAGCGAAATACAGTTTCTCTTTTTGAGGACTTAATATTTTATCGTCCAATTCAACTATGTCTTGCAATGGGTCTATTTGAACAAAATCATATAAAATTCTGCCGTTTAGTTTTATGCGCCCCTCCTTTACGAGTTTATCGGCGTCTCTTCTTGATACGTTTATACAGCTTGCTATAAATTTATTTATTCTCACTCGTTGAAACTCGCAAGTTCCCTGCTTCTTTTGGGATGTCTCAACTTTCTAATGGCTTTTGCCTCTATCTGTCTGACCCTTTCTCTTGTTACTCCAAGTACTCTGCCCACCTCTTCGAGTGTATGGTCTGAGCCGTCCCCTATGCCGAATCTCATCCTCAAAACCTTTTCCTCTCTTTCAGTCAAAGTTGAAAACACATCCTCTATTTTTTCTTTCAGGCTCTCTTCTATTGTAACGTCAATGGGCAGCTTCGCCTTTTTGTCTTCAATAAAATCTTCGAGGTGGGTATCGTTGTCGTCTCCGACAGGTGTCTCCAAAGAGATTGGTTCTTTGGCTATTTTTATTATACCTTTTATTTTATCTGCATCCATATTGAGATATTCCGCCAATTCCGGCGTTGTCGGTTCTCTTCCGTATTTTTGTATCAACAACTTTGAAGCTCTGATAATTTTATTTATTGTTTCAATCATATGAACGGGTATTCTGATTGTTCTTGCCTGGTCTGCTATTGCCCTTGAGATGGATTGTCTTATCCACCATGTAGCGTATGTTGAAAATTTAAAGCCCTTTCTGTAATCAAATTTATCTACCGATTTCATAAGCCCTATGTTGCCCTCTTGTATCAAATCCAGAAAAGACAGCCCTCTGTTTAGGTGTTTTTTTGCTATGGATACAACGAGCCTTAAATTTGCCTTTATCATCTTTTGCTTGGCGTTTTCAACCCGTATTTTTTCCTTTTCTATCTCCGAGAGCATATCGAGCAGCTCGTCTCTGTTTTCCATCTCTTTATTTTTAAAAACCTCTTCTTTAAACGAGTCTATCATCTTATTTATAAATCTGTCGCTCAAAGAGATGTCAAGAAAATCGTTAAAAATACTCTCTTTAATGGCATATTTATCGTCTTGATTCTCTGCTTTTTCGAGCATATCGTATTTTTCTATGATTCCGTCGAGTATTTTAATGAACGTTTCTTTCGATGTGTGGTCTTCGTCAGAATCATCGTTACCGTCGTCGTATGTCAAATCCAGTGCGTTGGATATATTTTTAACCTTCGCCTCACCCGTAAGAATATCCTCTTTTAACCTTACTATACTGGAACAGGTAAAAGGTATTTCTATGATTCTTCTTGTCAGATTGCTTTTGTGTTCCTCTATCTCCTTTGCAATCTCAATCTCTTCTTCTCTGCTCAAAAGGGAAATGTTGCCCATCTCTCTTAAATACATCCTTATCGCGCTGCTTATCTCCTCCGATTCTTCAATTTTTAGGCTCTTTTTGAGGTTTAAATCGTCAAGCGAAACCTTGTCCGTATCTATGATGCTTATATCCATATCATCACAGGTTTGCATAAGGGAATCGATGTCGTCAACGCTTATACCTTCCGGTAGAATATCGTTTATCTCGTCGTATGTTACATAGCCTTTCTTTTTTCCCTCGTCTATGACTTTGCTGAACACCTCTTTACTAACCATTCTATCCATACACAACACCCCTTTTCTTTATACTCTCAAGGTCTTCAGGATTGTTTATGTTTGTTAAAGATAGTTTTAAATTGCAATCGTAATCTTTCACTATCTTTGTTTTTGCCCTATCAAACAGATACGCTATTTTCTTTTTATCCGTTTTGACCATATCAGACAACAATTCATACGTTTTTTTGTCATAAATTCCGTGCAACGGATGCAGCTTCCCGTTTGCAAAAGGAACCACACAGTATATATCTTCGGTTTTGTAGCCGTAAAGTTCTTTCACGCAATCACCTTGAATAAAAGGCATATCACAAGCACATATGAAGGCGCTCTGTTTGTCTATATGTTTAAGCCCGATTCGCATACCCTCAACGGGCCCAACATCTCTATTTTCATCCTCGAAAATTTTAACCCCTTCATATTTAGTAATTTGAGCATACTTTGCCCTTTTGTCAACCACCACAACAATATTTTTCGATATTTTTTTTAATTCTTGAATAACCCTTTCTATAATAGTGACACCGTTAATCTTTATTAACGCCTTATTTTTGCCCATTCTTCTCGATTGACCGCCGCACAAGACGATACAGGAAATCCCCAAAACCAACTCCCAACAAACAAGCAAAGCGCAATTATAGTAATACTTTTTGTCTTTGCAAGTATTTTATCTTTAAAGGTCAATATTTAGACGAAGCGTTCCAATACTCAACGGCTTAAAGGCTTAAAGCTTCAAGAATGTCTTTTGTTGCGTTATATTTATTTAGCGTATAAAAATGCAGCCCTTTAACGCCGTTTTCTATTAACTCTTCACACTGAGTTATGGCATACTCCACACCGATTTTATACATATCCTCCTTGCTTTTACCGCTAAGATTCTCACTTAATTTTTTCGGTATGCTCGCCTGGCACATATCAACAAACCTCTGCATTTGAGAAATATTCAATACCGGCATAATGCCTGCCAAAACAGGAGCATCTATTTTATGTTTTTCAAGCCTGTCCAAAAAAGAGAAAAAATGAGCGTTATCAAAAAACAGTTGCGTTATTATAAATTGCCCACCCGCATCTATCTTCATTTTCAGATGTTCGATATCTTCTTCGAGGGTTTTTGATTCGGGATGTCCCTCAGGATATCCTGCAACACCGATTGAAAATTTGCCTTTGGTTTTTAAATACTCAACAAGCTGATAGGCATATTTAAACTCCATCTTGTTGTCTTTTACTCCTTGTGGCAAATCCCCTCTCAGTGCGAGTATATTGTCTATGTTTCCTTTTAAAAGAGCATCAACAATCCCGTCAATGCTGCTTTTTGTTGATGTAACGCAGGTTAAATGCATCATAGGATTAAGAGAATATTCGTTTTTTAGTTTAAGTGTCCACTCGAGAGTCTTGTCTTTCGTGCTTCCGCCTGCTCCGTATGTTATGGAAACAAAATCGGGCTTATAATCTTTTAAAATTTCAATTGTATTAAATAACGTTTGCTCATTCTCAATTTTCTTTGGCGGGAAAAATTCAAACGATATTGTCCTGCTTTTTTCCTTTAAAATTTCGGAAATTTTCAATACTCTCCCCCCTCAATAATAATTCTTTTTAAACTTTAGGAATTTAAAACAAAACAGAAAAAAGCGCAAGTTTTTTATGGAGAAGTTTAAAATAAGATTACCTTTCAAATCGTTTTTAGATATCGATATAAAAAAGAATTTACCTGGGGTGTGGTTTTTCTAAAGGTAACCTGTTGAAATTAAAATGGCGTATATCTTTTTTGTGTTTAAGCTAAGCTTGGATATAATCGCTTTTAAACTCTAAAGCAACACACAAGCCGGGATTATTATCTTTAAAAATTAATTTGGCTTTGTGAAGGTCAGCTGTTGCTTTAACCAAACTTAAACCCAAACCGTTTCCGGATTGATTTCTTGATTCATCCAGTCTAACAAATTTCTTTACTATTTTATCATAATCTTTTGAATTAACCCCGCAGCCGTTGTCGCATACCCAAATAGAAGTAAATCCGTTTTTTTTGTTTATTGATATATCTATTTTACCGCCTTCCGGGGTATATTTTATAGCGTTGTCTATTATAT
>WGCD01000181.1 GCA_015493995.1 Desulfurellaceae bacterium | reverse complement strand
CTTGTCATACCGCCCACCAGGATAACATGGTCTATATCCGAAGCCGACAGTCCCGCATCCTTCAAAGCCAGTTTGCAAGGCTCAAGTGTTTTTTTCACTAAAGGCTCAACAAGCTGCTCGAATTTTGCCCTTGTAATTTTCATAACAAGGTGTTTGGGTCCTGATGCGTCAGCCGTAATAAACGGCAGGTTAATTTCTGTCTCAAGTGCGCTTGAAAGCTCTATTTTTGCTTTTTCTGCTGCCTCCTTTAGCCTTTGAAGCGCCATCGGGTCGTTTCTCAAATCAACGCTGTTTTCCTTTTTAAACTCATCGGCAACATAGTTAATCAAAGCCCTGTCAAAATCGTCTCCGCCCAAGAAGGTGTCTCCGTTTGTTGATTTAACCTCAAACACGCCGTCGCCTATCTCAAGAATGGATATATCAAACGTACCGCCGCCTAAGTCATATACGGCAATCTTCCCCTCTTTTTCTCTGTCAAGACCGAATGCCAAAGCCGAAGCCGTCGGCTCGTTTATAATCCTCAGCACGTTCAATCCTGCAATTTTTCCTGCATCCTTGGTTGCTTTTCTTTGAGAGTCGTCAAAATATGCCGGTACGGTTATTACTGCATCCGTAATCTTTTCTCCGAGATATGCCTCGGCATCCGCTTTGAGTTTTTGCAAGATTTTTGCAGAAATTTCCTGCGGTGTATATTCTTTTGAGTCTATTTTAACCCTGCAGTCATCGTTTGAGCCTCTGACAATTTCATAAGGCAATCTGCTTTTTGCCTGTTCTACCTCTTTCGTATCATACCTTCTACCTATCAACCTTTTGACGCTGAAAACCGTTTTTTTCGGATTTGTAACAGCCTGTCTTTTTGCAGACTGACCGACAAGAATCTCTCCTTTATCGGTAAAAGCCACCACACTCGGCGTGGTATTGGCGCCTTCTGCATTGGGTATCACCTTGGGTTTGGAACCCTCAACAATAGCCATACAAGAATTTGTAGTTCCCAAATCAATTCCTAAAACCTTTCCCATATCTACTGTTCCTCCTTCTTATTGTTTGTATTTTCATTATTCAAATTATTGCCCGAGCTGACTATGACCTTTGCAGGTCTTATAAGTTTATTTTTATACATATATCCCTTTTGCAGTGTTTGTAAAACCGTATCTTTCGGCATATCATCCGAAGGCTGCATCATTAAGGCATCGTGTAAATCAGGATTAAATTGCTCTTTTTGAGGGTCTATCTCTTCAACTCCGTGTTTTTTCAGCAGGTCCTTGAACGATTTCATGGTCAGTTCTATACCCTCTATAATCGAATCCTTATGCTCCTTGCTGATTAAAATTGCTTTCTCCATATTGTCAAGTATAACGAGAAATTCATTAATCAAAGACCTTTTTGTAGCCTCTTTTACATCCTCTATCTCTTTTGCAACCCTCTTTTGATAGTTGTCAAAATCGGCGTATAATCTCAAATATTTATCGTTTATCTCCTGCAGCTTTTCCTGTGTTTGCTTCAACTGTTTCTCCAAAGACTCACCTTTTTCTTTCTTTTTATGTTTTTTAGTTTCCGCTTCTTTTGTGCTTTTTGCCTCGGTTTTCTTTTTTTCTTCTTTCTTTTCCATATTCCCTCCAGATTAACCGTTAAGTATATCGTCTATCTTCTTTTTTGCTGACTCCACAATGTTGAGTATCTCCTTGTAGTCCATATTCATAGGTCCCATTATGCCAACTACCCCGATGCCTTTATCATTATATTTATAAGCCGATGACACAAGTCCCATCTCCTGAAGTTCTTCCATCGGCAAATCACTTCCTATTAAAATTGTTCTTTCGCTATCCATAAAATTCTTTAACAGTTCGTAAATTTTTCTTTTCTCCTCCAGCAGACTCATAATTTTTTTCAACTTATCGAGATTGTCGGTAAATTCAAGATAGTTAAACACATTTTTTACGCCTGAGATAAGAACCTTCGAGTTTTTTGTTTCATCAACAAGTCTTCTTATTATGCTTTCGCACTCCTGACCGTGTGTTTCAATATAATCCTTTAAATCCTCACTAATCTCTTCCAAGCTGTAACCCTGATAACGTGATGTGATAAATTCAGAAAACTCTTTCAGCTCTTTTTTGCTTATATTGTGTTCAAGTGTGGTCATTTTGGTATCAATTATATTATTATCAGAAACAACGACACACATAGCTTTGTCTTCAGAAATCTTGATAAATTCCAGATTTTTAATCTTGGTCTTTGAAAAATCCGGCAGTGTTAACAAAGACACAAGACCGGAAAGGGACGATGCCACATTTAGAATCTTACCCATCTTCTCATCAAGACTCGAGAATTTACCGTATATCGGAATATTTTCAAACTCCCTTTTCATATGAGGGCTAAAATTTTTCATAATCATATCGAGATAAAACTTGTAACCTTTTTGGGTCGGAATTTTACCTCCTGATGTATGTGTGTGTGTTAAATAACCCATCTCTTCCAAATCTATCATCGTATTTCTCATAGTGGCGGGTGAAAAATCCAACCCGTAGCGCTTGGTCAATATTCTTGAGCCTGCAGCTTGCTTATATTTGATATAGTTATCAACTATTACGCTCAAAACCAGCACCATTCTTTCGGACAGTTGCTCCATTTTAGCACTCACCCCCTTTGTCTGCTAACAAAATAGTCAATTTTTTATTTTTGTCAAGTCCAAATAGTTTTTTTATTACCCACAAACATAAATATCGTACTTTTTCTTATAACTACTGAAATAACGGGTGTAATAAACAAAAATAAGAAAGGGGTTTAAAAATTCATTGTAAAAACTCTAAGCACTATCCAGACCTTCAAATGCGGCTCCGTATGCTCCCATAAGCTGCGGATGTTCAGGCAAAAGAGCCTTTGTGCCCATCTCCTCTTCAATCATAATCCTGATAGCCCTATTCAAAACAACGCCCCCAGAAAGCATAAGAGGCGGCGTAAAGCCGATGGCATAAACCATTGCAGCAATTCTTTTAACCAAAGAGCGGTGCAGCCCGCGAATAACATCCTCCAACTTTTCTCCGTGAGCCAGTCTCGATATCACCTCGCTTTCTGCAAACACGGCACAGGTACTCGATATGGGCGTTTCTTTATCGCTTGATAGAGCTATTTCGCCCATTTTTTCCATTGGAATTTTCAATCTCCAGGCTGATGTTTCCAAAAACCTTCCTGTGCCCGCCGCACATTTATCGTTCATAATAAAATCAACTATATGCCCGTTTTGAGCAATCACTATAACCTTGCTGTCCTGCCCTCCTATATCAAGAAGCGTTCCGCCCTTTTTAAAGTATTCAAAAGCGCCCCTTGCATGGCAGGTAATTTCGGTTACCCTTTTGGCTGCATTTTTTATAAGCTCACTTCCATAGCCTGTTGCAACTATCGGAATGTCCTTAAAATTATACTCCTGTTTAATTTCATCCATCATTCTATCAACCTGAATTTCTATCTGCGGGTCAGCCTGTTCCATACGATAGAGTGCAATCTTCCCAAAATCGTCTATGCCTACAATCTTAACAACCGTGGAGCCCGCATCAACACCAATAGATTTTACGCCCATCAAACACCCAGCATCTCTAAAAATGCGTTTAGTCTGTTTTTTACCTGTTCATCCGCATATGAGCGCGGGTCGCTGTGGTCGGCTTCAAGAAGAAGAGCCGGCTTGGAGGCTTGTGTTACCAATCTGTTTCTTTCGTCAACCTGCCCCATTGAGTATGGTTTGCAGGACCTGTCGGAGTGAAGTATTGCACCGTCAAGTTTGTATTCATCAATCATCTTTTCCATAACTTGGAGCTTATACTCAGCGCTTCTGTTTAGTATGGGATGGATGTATGTTTTTGCCAAAGACTCAATCGGGTTGTTTACGTCAATCATAGGTGCAAGCTCGCCCCACGCATTCGTATATGTTGATGCAACAACACTAACACCGTGTTCTGCTAAAAACTCCGACAAAAACCTGAGCTTATGCCATATTGGAAGGTTATCCCACAAAAGCCTTTTTTTCTCATTTACAACCGCCCCTATGCCTTTTTCTATTCTTTCATCAATTTCTGCAAGCATTTTTGCGTAAAAATCGACTGTCTCGGCATCTCCTCTTTTTTCCACAACCAACGCCATATGTATAAACTGGTCGAAAACGGATATCGGAGCCGGTATGTTCTTGCCCCTTTCCATAATTTCAAGCCAAAGTGCAGCAGCCTCTTTGCTTAATTTAACAACATTTTTAAGCTTAGCAAAATCAAGGCTCTTTTTGGCAACTCTTTCAGCCGTTTCAATGGAGTTTTCAAGCTGATTTTTAACGTACTCTACCTGGTGAGGCTCGGCATTATCATATAAAAAAGGTGTATCGATAACTATCAAAGGCACGTTGTAATGTTTGGCAAGCACGCGATACCAAAAAAGCACGGTTTGACAGATATTCGTGCAGGCAAGCAGTATATCGGGCTTCGGCAGTTTTCCAACGGGTGTTTTTCCGCTCAGCATAGTTCCTATATCTGTTCTGGCGTAGGAGCAAATATCAACAGAATAACCCCTGTTTTCCGCCTCTGAGGATATATCAAGTGTCGCCCTTCTTGCACCGCACAGTGCAGCGTGGTTTTCAGGGTAGAGTATATAAAACCCCAAGGCTTTGAGTATTTCAACAGGTGCTCCCGATGTTACCCACGCAACCGGCCTAACCCCGTTAACATAACGACCTTCAAGGTAGTGTTTTGTGATAAGCTCCTTTGTCTTTACGCCTATCTTCAAAGGGCTTGCCAGTATATCGCTTTTCCGATTTTTAGGCTCTTTGAAATTTCTATACGCCCTGTTTGCCTGCCATTTAACAATTTGTGAGCCAAACAGCTTAAATTTGATATGGTAGTTTAACGATTGAGCAACAGACATACTATCCTCTTTTCAGTGTCTCGATAAAGGCTCTGATTCTCGTTTTAACCTGCTGAGGCAGGGGCTCGTTTATGTCAACCTCAACCACAATCGAGCGAATACCCGCATTTTTCAGACTGTCTTTTAAGATTGGATGATAGAACTTCTCCGGTTCGCAAAACTTAACATTATAAAAGACAACACCTTGCGCAGATGAGTTCCTTACAATATCCAGTAAAAATTTCTCTCTGTCTTTGAAAGGACTGCCCTTCATAGCATCCGGCGGAGCGTTTAAAATTCTTTGAGCCATTCTCTCAAACGGGTCATCAGACTCACCAAGAGGATAAATTCTTCTTCTTAAAGAAGCAAAATCGTCATCTATAACCACACCACCAGACTCCTCAACAAGTCTAAAAATATCCATAGGCTCCGGCAAAACACCCGAAAACACAACACCGACAGAATCAGACGGTTTGTGTTTTTTTTGCATAAATTCATTGACATGTGTTTCAAACTCAACAAGCGGCAGGTATTCCCTTAAACGGATAAGTCTGTAGAATTCCGAAGCGTTTGTTTTGAACTTTCTGTGAACCTCATAGGCTTTAAGCGTAAGTTTATCTGCCTCTTCTTCTTTTATCACAGCATCAAGCAGGTCGTCTTTGGTTGGCTTGAATCCTGCAAACACTGCAATATTTTCATAAAGTCGTTTAAGCTCTTTAGTTAGAAACTCAATATCTTCGTTTCGTTTTCCCCTTGGAATATACAAAGTAAAAACAGGCTTGTCTTTTTTTACAAACCCTTTCAAGATGCTTCCCAATCCCTGAAGCGAATCGCAGCAGTGAGGAACAAGAATGATATCGACAACATCCAAAGCACCCGAAAGGTAAAAAGAGAGTCCGCTTTGAACAACAGAGCAGATGTAGCTTTGAAGGTGCGCCATAGCAAGACTTGTATCGACGCCCGGGGGTCCCCAAACCTCAATCGGGTGAATACCGAAAGCCCTGAAAAGTTCACGCGGATAGTGTATGGGAAATACGGCAGCAACACCTCTTTTGTCTTTTTTTACTTTCTCTATAATTTCAAGCCTCGTAGGCACACTCACTTCTGATTTCCCGCCTTTTTATCTCCTCTTGCCGCAATACGCGCCTCAATATTTTTCCTATGGCGCTTTTTGGCAAAGAGTCTCTAAATTCAACCTCAGAGGGAACTTTATACGGTGCAAGATGTTTTCTAAAATATTCCCTAAATTCATCCTCTGTGGCACTTTCATTATCCTTTAAAACAACAAACACCTTTATCTTTTCGCCCTTATACTCATCGGGAACTCCAACCGCTATCCCTTCTTTGACTTTCGGATGTTTATATAAAACCTCGTCTATTTCACGAGGAAAAACATTAAAACCGCCGACAATTATCAAATCCTTCTTCCTGTCTGTTATATAAAAATAGCCCTCATCGTCCATATAACCGATATCGCCCGTATAAAGCCATCCGTCTTTTATAGCCTCGCTTGTCTCTTTTGGCTTGTTGTAATATCCCATCATCAAGGTCGGTGTCTTTAAAACTATCTCCCCCTGCTCGTTCGCACCAAGCTCTGTTTTTGCGTCTTTATGCGAAACAATTTTTGCATCAACATCGGGAAACGGCAATCCTATCGAACCTACCTTATGTTTACCCATATACGGATTTGCCATAATAGCCGTAACGCTTTCGGTTAAACCGTATCCCTCTATTACACGACATCCGGCTTTGGACTCGAACTTCTCCTTTGCTGCCTTTGTAAGCGGAGCAGCTCCCACCCAAACAGCTTTCAGGCTTGTAAAATCATAAGAGGATATGTTGGGCAGATTGTATAAAGCAGTCAATATTGTCGGAACAACCGCCGTTAAAGTGGGTTTGTACTTTTCTATCGCCTTTGCCATCTCTTTGGCTTTGAATCGCGGAAGAAGAACAATGCTCATACCGTTAAGCACAGCAGAGTTCATACAGACGTTCATTCCGTAGCCGTGAAACAGCGGCAAAACTGCAAGAATTCTCTCCCTATCGTTCAAATGTCCCCACTTAGATATCTGAAATGCATTTGTAACGACAGCCTTGTGAGAGAGAACTATTCCTTTGGCAACGCCCGTTGTGCCGCCGGAATATATGATGACAGCAGGCAAGTTTGCATTAACCTTCAAATTTAAAGGTTTTATGCGGGATTTTAGGATTTTACCAATGCTTAAAAGCATATCCGATTTAAATTCAACGCCTGAAAGCGCCTTTTTTTCCTTAAATTTCATAACCATATTCAAAGGAAAAGCCATAAAGTCGGACAAATGCGCTATTATAACGAATTTGAGTTTAAGTTTTTCGGACAGGCTTGCAATCTTTTGTGCAAACATAGGAATGCCGATAATGCCAATTGCATTTGAATCTTTCAGTTGATATTCAAGCTCTTCTTCGGTATAGAGCGGATTTAGAGGCACAACCGTGGCTTTAGCTTTCAAAACCCCGTAGTAGGCTATTAAAAATCCCGGAAAATTAGGCAAAAGCAGAGCAACCTTATCTTGCTGCAAAACACCTGCCTCGATAAGTGCGGAGGCAAATTTATCGGATGCCTCTTTGATTTGAGCGTATGTAAGTTTTTTACCGTAAAACAGAGTGAGCGTTTTTTCTTTATTTGTCTGAGCACTATCATCAAGTATGTCGGGTATTGATTTTTTAGGATACACATATGAGGTTTTAATCTCTTTATCGTAGTGTCTATGCCAGGGTTTCATACCTTTGCTCCGATTACACTTTCTTTTTTCAAAAGAATTATAGCTTTTTTAAAGACAATTGTGAAGTGATATTTAATTTTATAGATGGATATGCAGTAAATTTTAGTTAAAATGTTAAAGATTAACATAGAATCATAATTTTTAGATAATTTTTTCTTTGTTAACCCGTTATGCAAAAAATTATATTTTGACAAAGCAGAGATTATGATTTAGTATTGCTTAATTTCGTAAGGGAGGTGTTTTATGAATGCTACTGTCTTAGTCATCTTGGGTCTTATCATATATCTTGTGTTCTACAAGGCTTACGGTGGCTTCCTCAAAAATTCCATTGTGGGAAAACCCGACAAAGAGGTGCCCTCAAAAAGATTGTTTGACAACGTTGACTATGTCCCCGCAAACAAATACGTGCTTTTTGGCCACCACTTTGCATCAATCGCAGGTGCTGCACCCATTATAGGTCCTGCCATAGCACTTGCCTGGGGTTGGCTGCCTGCCATTTTGTGGGTCTGGTTCGGTAATGTATTTATCGGAGCGGTTCACGACTATCTTTCCTTGATGAGCTCTGTAAGATACGACGGATATTCCGTTCAGTGGGTTGCAGGCAAGGTTATCAAAAAGAGAACTTCCTATATTTTTGCCTGGTTTATTCTGTTTGTTTTAATACTTGTTGTTGCAGCTTTCGGTGCTGTTCTGGGCGGTATATTTGTTAAAAAACCTGCTGTCCCGACTGCATATTTCCTGCAGATTGCCTTTGCTTTCATACTTGGTTTTGTAATGTACAAAATGAAGGCAAAGTTCAGCATTTCAACCGCATTGGCGATAATATTCTTGGTAACATCAATAGGAGTGGCTGTTTACTATCCGTTCCACGCCTCGTATAAGGTTTGGATGGTTGTATTTTTGGCTTACATAATCATAGCCGCAGCAATTCCTGTAAATATTTTATTGCAGCCGAGAGACTATATGAACGCATGGCTTTTGGTTTTCGGTCTTGCAATAGGCGGAATAGCGGTTATCTTTGCATTTAAGCCTATGGCAATTCCTGCAACAACTATGTTTGCCCCCCCGATTATCGGAGGTCAGCATACACCGTTTTGGCCTGCAATTCCGCTTATCATAGCCTGCGGTTCGCTAAGCGGATTCCATGCACTTGTTGCAAGCGGAACGACATCCAAACAGCTTTCGGATGAGGTTGAGGGTCTGTTTATAGGCTACGGCTCGATGCTCACGGAAGGATTCTTGTCAACACTTGTTATTCTGTCGATAGGAATAGCCGGAATGGGCTTGGTCGGCACTGCAAAAGAGCAAACATTAGCTGCAAATGCGGTTGCTTTTGGAAACCACTATATACCGATAATGAAATCATCCGGCGGACCTGTGGGTCTGTTTGCAAAATCTTATGCCACGGTTGTTAACAGTGTTTTGGGAATTCCAACCAAATTTATGGTCGTTCTTGCAGCTATGTGGGTTGCCTCTTTTGCCATGACAACATTGGATACGACAAACAGACTTGCAAGATACACGTTTGCCGAAATCTTCGAGCCGATAAAAGAGACATCCAAAGGCGCTTACGATTTCTTTACAAATAAGTGGATTGCATCTTTCATACCTGCGGCAATCGGTATAGGTCTTGCATGGACAGGTGAGTGGAAGGTTATATGGCCTGCTTTCGGTGCTGCCAACCAGATGCTTGCTTCCATTGCCCTGATGACGGCTTCTGCTTGGGTTATGAGAGTCCAGAAAAAACCATCGTGGCCTGTACTAATACCTGCTCTGTTCTTGTGGATTACCGTCTCAATCGCTATGGTATGGTATCTCATAAAGGTAATACCGGTATTTATGGCAAAAAGCCCGGTTCAAGCGTATGTATTGGGCGCAATGATGATTATAATGCTCATACTGAACTTAATACTTGTTTACGATTTTGCCACACCTGACAAGAACCAGGAGTTTGCAAAAGATAATGCTTGAAAAATTTCTTGAAAATTTTTCGGCTTTTGTTGAAGGCTTTAAAGACCAGAGCACATCAACCATTGAGCTTCAACTCCATGAGATGGAAAATGCCTTTGCTTTGGTGTGCTTTGGTTCTTTAATGGGTATGCCGTCCCCGCCAAGCTATCTGGGGATGGCTCTTTTACCCTATCTTGAACATGAAATCAAGGTTATGATATTCAAGTCTGAAAGACTTGATGACAGATTATCAGAATTTTTTGATTTGAGCGATATATGAAAAATATTATCTTTTTTCTCGGCAAAGGCGGGGTCGGAAAGACAACCTCTTCGGTTAGTATGGCGTACTATCTCGCTGAAAAAGAGAAAAGCGTTTATTTGGCATCTGTTGACCCGGCTCACAACATATGCGACATAGTCTCTGAAAAACCTTTTACAGGCTGCAAAAACATATATAAAAAATTATATGCCGAAGAGATTGATGTTGAGGGTTATTTAAAAGATTTTACTCACCAAACAACAAAACGAATGAAAGAGACATATAAATACCTGCAGATCATAAATCTCGATAAGATGCTTGATGTTATGAAATACTCACCTGGTATGGAAGAGTATGCCATAATGTATGCTTTAAAAGAAAAGATAGAAAATAATCAAGATAAAGATTATATAGTGATAGACACACCGCCTACCGGGCTTATGCTGAAGATTTTCGCACTGCCGTTTACTTCAAAGATGTGGATAGAAAAGCTGATTTTGTGGCGTAGGAAGATAATAAGCGCAAGGAGCGCCATAGCCAATATCAATCCCAAAGCCATAGATGAAGAACTTGCATTGGAAGAAGAAGACGATAAGGTCTTAAAGGAGTTGGGCATTCAATCGAAAACAATCAACTTTATGGTCAATATGCTTCAGGATGTCAAAAAAACAAAAACCGCAATCGTGCTGAATCAGGATTTATTGTCGTTCAATGAAAGTAAAAGGATAAAAGAGGGCTTGAAATTTATGGGCATTCCCTTAAACGCCGTAATTTTAAATAAAAAAGGTATGCTTGATGGAACAGTTGACATTAATGAATATTTTAATGACATGCCCGTATTTGAAGTAGCTTTTTTTAAAAACGGTCTGCTTAAGAAAGAAGATATGATAAAAGCATGTAAATCCTGGGTTGGCGGACTGATTGATGAGTAAATATATAACGCTGTTTGTCGGTATAAGTGTTATTATAAGCCTTGTTTATATAGCCGGATACAAAAAAAACATAAAAATAATGAAAAAGATGGCGGAAACGCTTGAGGAAACCTTTCAACCCAAAGATAAACTATATACGTATTTGGGCGGCGTTTTGGGCTTTATTGCCGAATACCAGGTTGACGGATTTGAGAAAGTATCCGTAACTTTGAGGCTCATACCAAGGCAGAGCGCTTTGTACTTGCCGTTTATGTTTGTTACAAGCGGAAAAGACAGCCTGCAAATAATGTTTTATACAAAAAAACCGGTTGTTAGCGAATTTCACCTGATAAAAGAGAGCTTTTTAAAGATGACAAAACCAAAAATTTACAACCGCGCGAAACTAAAAAGCGAAAGAATAGAGATAGAGGGCACAAAATACGAGATGCTGACGGAGAATTCAAAGTATAAAAAATTCATAGAATTCGTACCCATATTTAATAAAAGGCAGTTCAACCATCTTGCCATGACAAAAGAAAAAAGTATCGTATATATTAATTTGCTTTTTTACAAAACAGACTACGAAGAGCTTAAAAACTCACTTAAAAAAGCCGCGAACTTTATAAAAAGCGCCGTATAGCAGCGCATTAAGCAGAGTATATGCTGTCTGCAAACTCTATCGATTTAAAATAGTAGTCGTTAACCTGTTCTATATCCAAAGAGGTATCCTTAACAATCTCATACGCCCTGTCAAAATAGCCGAATTCAAACATCTTTATAAAATCCAGAAGTTTTTTATAGTTATTTTCCTTGCCTGTTAAAGCCGCCTTTAACTCCTCGCTTAAATAATCAAACTCTTTTAAGACAATCTCCATAGGCAAATTGAGTATTGAATCCATCAACGAAAACATACCCAAAAGATAGGCATCGTCTTCGTCAAGCGAGAAATATGGAGCCAAAAACGATGCCATCTTAGCCCTCACAGATGAAAGTATGATTAACTCTTCGGGTTTTTCTTCGGATAGTTTTGACACGTACATAATGTTCAGCCACTCCTTCACCCTTCTTAAACCCAATATACCGACAGCAGCTTTAATTGTATTTATCTTGTGTTTCAACCCAAAAAACGGAGAATTTACGAAGGCGAGGATTTTAGTATGCAAATATATATCACCGCTAATAATTTTGATAAGCTCCTCAGGCTCGCTTTCGGGATTATTTACTACTGCCATAGCCTTTAAAATGCTCATCTGATACGGGGCTATATCCGTTTTTGCTTCAATCACGGGTTTTTGAAAAAAATACCCCTGAAAATAGCTAAATCCCAAATCGAGGGCAAATTTAAACGTATCTTCATCTTCAACCTTCTCAGCCAACAATTTCAAATTGTACTTCTTGTATATTTCAACCTGTTTTTTAATCTCTTCTTTGCTTAATTCAAGAAAATCTATCTTGATTATGTCGGCAAGCGCAACCAGTTTTTCGAGGTGTTCCATAAAGACAAAGTCATCCAAAGCAATCGTGTATCCCTGTTTTTTTGCATCTTTAACCGCTTCTACAACTTCGTCTTCAGCCATAACATCCTCAAGTATCTCCACCACAATCTTCTCTTTCGGAAGAGCCTCATAAAGCCTTTGAACAATCAAATCCCTTGTGAAATTTATAAACACCCTTCCGTTTTTAGCTATTCTGTCTATGCCGAGATTTAAGAACGTGTTAATTATAACCCTGTTTGTAACGGTATTTCCGTCAAGAGACGAAAAAGAGGTATTGTTTTTTACATTCTCTCTATAAAGCAGCTCATATCCGAAAGTGTGGCAGTTTCTATCCAGTATAGCCTGTCTTCCTACAAGAAATTCCATAACCACCTCCCGATGTAAATATATCTGTTAAATTATATATCTAAATTTAAATATTGCAACAAATTCATTAATTATTATATAGTTTTGTAACTGAAGTAAACTTTAATCCTAAAAAGTTAGCTGATGTAATTTGAGTAAAAAAAATCTGTTGCAAGACATTTTGTTGTGTGGTATTGATTATAGCAGACCAAACGGAGGCTGAAAGATGAAAAAAACCTTTATTATGCTTCTTTTGATATTTTTATGCTTATTCTTCGCTATGCAGACTTCTTATGCAGCAAAACAATCCAAATATTTGTTGACTGTTAAACTGTTTAATGCCGTTAAATCGGACAATCTTACTACGGTTAAAAAGTTGATTAAAGAAGGAGCCTATGTTAACGCCAAGGATGCGGCAGGAAGAAGCCCTCTAAATTGGGCAGCATACAACTCCGATACTGAAATGGTTAAGTACTTGATAGAAAAAGGAGCGGATGTCAACAGTAAAAACAATTTCGGAGCCTCCGCACTGCACATATCTGCTCTTATGGGCGATAAAAAAACGGCAAAACTGCTTATTGAAAAGGGAGCAAAGATAGATGCTGCCGCAATAAACGGCTGGACTCCTCTTCACGTTGCTGCCGGCAACGGACATACCGAAACGGCAAAACTGCTTATTGAAAATGGAGCTGACGTTAAAGCAAGAGATAAAACAGGCAATACGCCTCTACACGATGCAGCAAGAAACGGCAGCGTTGAGACGGCAAAACTGCTTATTGACAATAAAGCCGATGTAAATGCTACAAACAATGTGGGTGATACTCCGCTTCACGTTGCAGCCTACAACGGAAAAAGCGATATGATTCAATTTCTGATAAAAAAAGGGGCAAAGGTAAATGCAAAATCAAAAATGGGATGGACTCCACTCCATTGGGCGGCGGCAAACGGTTATATTGAAAGTGTAAAGATGTTGGTAAAAAACGGTGCAAATATAGATGCAAGAAACAAAAACGGCTCAACCCCGCTGAACAATGCAGCACTAAACGGACATACAAAAATAGCAAAGTTTCTTATAGAGCAAGGAGCCAACGTAAACACAAAAACGAATGGAGGATGGACTCCACTCCATTGGGCGGCGGCAGAGGGCTATGTAAAAATAGCAAAACTGCTTATTGAGCACGGGGCAAACATCAATGCAAAAAACAACAGAGGATTTACACCTCTTGATATTGCTATTCAAAACAACCGTACGGATATGATAAAGTTATTAAAAAAGTACAATGCAAAAAAATAGAGGCTCAGCTTAAAAATATACTCTCAATTCTTCAGCATATTCGACAAAAGAAGGGCGCTTAAAACATAGTTGTAGCTCGCATGGTAACGCATCAATACAGAACAGTTATGAAAACAAGCCCACTGCTCGTAGCCGTTTTTTGTTTTCAGAGTTACTATTTTTACCTTCCGGTTTTTTATGTTAATTTTTTGTACAAAGCAATCCCTTATATCATTAATATCTATCTCTTTTTCATCTATTTTGCAGCTATTTTTAATTCTAATCGCTACAGGTTCACCCTTTTCCCACCCGTGCTTCACCAAAAAATTTGCGACACTGGCAAGAACATCTCCAATGTTGTGCTCCAAGTCCACCTTTTTGTCTTTATTGAAATCTATTCCGTAGTGCAGTATGTTGTACGGCATAAATTGTGGAATCCCTATGGAGCCGGCATAAGAACCCTTTACACTAAAAGGGTTTATGTTATTCATCTTTGCATATATTAAAAAATATTTCAGTTCGCTTAAAAAGTACCTGCTTCTTGGCGAAATAACGCTTAACGTATATAGGCTGTTTGCCACGGAGAATTTTGGTTTATACCGTCCGTAAAACGTTTCCATTCCTATTATTGCCGTTATTATGTAGCGATTTACGGCAAACTTTCTCTCTATTTCATCAAACATATTTTTGTGCTTTTTTAAAAATGCTTTTCCGACTTTTATGTGATTTTCGTTTACAAATATTTGTTTATATTCATACCAGGGAGCCTTGTCTTTTGAATTTTTAACAAGCGTTGTAATTTGCTCCTTATTCAGCTTTACTTTGGAGAGAAAATTTTCAACATATGTTTTATTAAGCACGTCATTCGAGGTTAAATATTTAAATATGTAATTTTTATCAAAAGCATTGGCTTCAATCGGAATTAAAACTAAAAAAACAAACAACAAAAATCTGTACATTGCGCTAATTATAAACAAACCCTTTCGATATTACAACAATTTGACACTCATAACTTTGATGATATACTTTAAAATTAAGAAAACAAAGGAAAGGAACAAAGAAATGAAAGAAGACAGAGCTGCAATGTATAAGTTTTTAAGTATAGGGTTTACCTATCCTCAAGAGGGCTTCTCAGAAATACTAAATAAGAGTATTCAACTTATATCCGAACACTACACACGCCTAAACAAGCAAGGATACAGACTCTCAGGCATAAAAAAATTAAAATCGGGTCTTAAAGAGCTCTCAAAATTAAAGACAGACAACTGGCAAGGGATATACCTG
>WGCD01000180.1 GCA_015493995.1 Desulfurellaceae bacterium | reverse complement strand
TCTTCTTTTAAATTTCTGCAATGACCGTCATAGTGCGGATTTTCTCCTTTTTCAATCTGTTCTTGTTTTAATTTTTCAAGCCTTTCTTTTGAGCAGTAGCATCTATATGCCGAACCTTTATCAAACAGCTCTTGCAAATACTTTTCATATATATTTTGGCGTTTGCTTTGATAACATATATCATCCCAGTTTATCGAACACCACTTCAAGCCTTCAAGAATAGCCTCTGTATATTCTTTTCTTGAACGCTCCCTGTCGGTATCCTCTATCCTTAAAATAAACTCTCCGCTGTTTGCCTTTGCAAAAAAATAGTTAAAGATAGCAGTCCTTAAACCTCCTATATGAAGATGGCCGGTAGGAGACGGCGCAAAACGTGTTTTTACCATCTATTTACTCCTTTTTTTGTTTGGATATATAGTAACTTCAACCCTTTTTTTTGCATTTGTCGATTGCGCAACCGCATAATCTTTGTTTATAAAGTAAATTATCATATCCGATTTTATTTTATTTTTGTCACTTGTAACAGATGCATTTCCGATAAGGGTAATTTTTTGCTGCTTGTCCTCATATATGGCTTTATCTGCAACAGCTTTTTTGTTTTGCTTTGTTATAACCACATTCCCTATACATACTATTTTTTCTATATCTCCAGTTTTATTGTTTCTAAGCACATTGACCTTATCGGCTTTTAGAGTTACATCACCTTTTACGGCAACAACATTTCCGGTAAACTCATACAGCCCTTTTTTATCAAAAACCGTTAGTTTCTTGGAGGTAACGTGGAGCGGTTCTTTGTTCTTTTTTGTAAACTGTTTCAGGTTTGCGGCATTAGTCGAAACGGAAAATATAAAGCTTATAAAAAACAAAACAAAAAATTTCATAGCATCTCCTCCAAAGCCCTTTTTATTTTAAAAAGCGCAGCTTTTCTGTGAGACAGGCTGTTCTTTAATTTGGCAGGCATTTGTGCAAATGTTTCATCATAACCCTCAGGCACAAATACGGGGTCATACCCAAAACCGTTATCACCTATAGGTTTATCAATGATTCGCCCATAAACATAGCCCTCTTTTTGTATAACCTTATCCCCTGCAATCGCAGCCATACAGCAGACAAACCTCGCTCTTTTGTCGTCTATTTTTTGTAAATTCTTTAACAATTTTTCAAGGTTTTCTTTATCGTTTCCGCTTCCGGCGTATCTTGCGGAAAAAATACCGGGTTCGTTATTTAAAGCAAAAACCTCTAATCCCGAGTCGTCTGCCAAAACAATATCGTTTGTATATTTACTCAAAGCTTTCGCTTTTAAATAGGCATTTTCGCAAAAACTGTTTCCCGTTTCTTCAACCTCAAAGTCGCTTATCACATCTGATGCTTTTTTAATCTCAAACTCGTCTAATATCTCTTTAATCTCTCTTATTTTATGCTCGTTATTGGATGCCACAACAACAACTCTACTTGCCAAAGGCACTCTCCCAATCCTTCATAAATTTTGCAAGACCTATATCGGTTAGGGGATGATTGAACAATTTATCCATAACATCCGGCGGAATTGTTGCAATATCCGCACCCGTCACAGCGGCATCAACAACGTGAAGAGGATTCCTAATGCTTGCCACTATTATTTCACAGTTAAAATCGTAATTATCGAAAATCCCCCTGATAGTTTCAACAAGCTCCATTCCTATATGGGATATATCATCAAGCCTTCCGACAAACGGGCTGACATATCTTGCCCCTGCTTTTGCAGCCAAAAGAGCCTGGCTCGGAGAAAATATCAAAGTCATATTTATTTTTATACCCTCTTTTGCAAGAGTGTGCGCAGCTTTTATGCCCTCTTTTATCATAGGAATTTTTATAACTATATTTTTATGCATTTTGCTCAACTGCCTTGCCTGTTTAACCATATTTTCACTGTCTGTTGCCGTTACCTCAGCAGAAACAGGTCCGTTAACAATGGATGTTATCTCTTTTATCACCTCTTCGAAGTTTCTTCCTTCTTTTGCGACCAAGCTCGGATTTGTGGTGACACCGTCAACCAATCCCATATCAGCATAGTATTTAATTTTGTCCACATTTGCCGTATCCAAAAAGAATTTCATACAACCTCCCCTTTTAACGAATCAAGGATATTTTTATTGAGCCCCAACATATAGGTGAAAAAAATTGCTATCTCCGAGTCTCCGATATTATATTCAAAAAAACCTCCAATCAAAAAAGCTATAAAACCAGCCGTTACACCTATAACAAAAGCCCTGTTAAACTCATTATCCGTTTTGTTGATAAAAACAATATTCCTATATACCACATAAATCCACAAATAAATCCAAATCGCCAGCCCTATTATACCCCACTGCAAAAGCAGTTGCAGGTATAAATTGTGCATGGAGTAGTGATAGGTAACAGAACTGGATAGATAACCGAATTTATCCAGAGAATTTCTCTCCTCATATGATTTAACGAAATAAAACACGTGATTGTTACCGCAACCTATAAGTTTATTTTTGATGCCGTAATCGTCATATAACTGAAGTGCTGACTTCCAAAGCATAAGTCTAACTTCGGCTGAAGTATTTTTTTTATAATGGATTATAGTTTGAACTCTATTGTGCACAAGGGGAACAAAAGAGTACATCAAAACAAACAATACCACCATAGAGGCTGATATTATTTTAGGAGCTAAGTATTTTCGGTACAAAAACGGCATAACTATTATAGCCATACCAACACCTATCCAGTAAGACCTGCACATGGTTAAAACAATTGATGGAAATATAACAATCGATAAGAAACCATAATAAATACGACTTTTAAAATTTTTGACGAATACAGACAAGCCAAGAAATAAGAAAAAGAGTACGGACAATATTCCAACCGATGTAAACGGATTATGGAAAAAACCGTCTGGCCTTATGG
>WGCD01000179.1 GCA_015493995.1 Desulfurellaceae bacterium | reverse complement strand
CCAACCACCAGTCACCAATCCCCTACTCAACCATTCGACAACTTAATCTTTTTTCTTGTCTTTCAAACACGATAAAATTATATTGCTCACAATGTCCTTTAATTCCTTTATTTGTTCGCAACACAATTTTATTGTGTTATGGTTTTCTAAGTATTGTTTTTTTCTTTACAAAGACAAAAGGCTAATGGTCTGCATCGTTCTTTTTACTTTCTGGTTTTATTCAATCCAAACAAAGTCGATGATAAAGCATTTATACCTACGCTGAGTGTCCGGCTTTAGTCCCAAATCCTGCATCCTAAACCCTAAATCCTATATCCTAACCACCAGCCACCAATCCCCTACTCAACCATTCAACAGCTTAACCATTTCGCACACCTGCGGGTGACATTGCCTTTGAAAAGTTAAAAAGTATAAATTTGCATAAAATTGTTGACAAAAATGGCTTAATTTTGTAGAAGCATAGGGCTTGATTAGATGCGAAGTGAAGGAGTGTGTTATGTTTGCGGTTATAGAAACAGGCGGTAAGCAATACATTGTCAAAGAGGGCGATGTTATAAAGGTTGAAAAGCTGCCCGTAGAAGAGGGCGAGATTGAGTTTGATAAGATTTTAATGGTGGGTGATAAGGTTGGAACTCCTTATGTTGAGGGAGCAAAGGTGAAAGCGGAAGCCATAAGGGTTGGCAAGGCAAAAAAAGTTGTCGTATTTAAGTTTAAAAGAAGGAAAGGCTACGCAAAGAAGCAGGGGCACAGACAGCTTTTTAGTGAAGTGAAAATAACTCAAATTAGCGCTTGATTTGGAGGCTTTAGATGGCTCATAAAAAAGGTTTGGGAAGTACAAAAAACGGAAGAGACAGCATAGGAAAACGTCTTGGCGTGAAAAGAGGCGACGGTCAGTTCGTCAACGCAGGTGAGATACTTGTTAGACAGAGGGGAACAAAGTGGCATCCCGGTAAGAATACGGGCAGAGGAAGAGACGATACGCTGTTTGCTTTGGTTGAGGGTAAGGTAAAGTTTGAAGAAAAGTTGGGCAAAAAGGTTGTTAGCGTCTATCCTTAAAAGATATTTGTAGATGTTTGTAGATTATGCCAAAATTTTCGTTAAATCTGGAGACGGCGGAAGAGGTATAGTTAGCTTCAGAAGGGAAAAATTTGCGCCTAAGGGTGGTCCTGACGGAGGCGACGGTGGCAGGGGCGGAGATGTCATCATCAAGGCTTCCAAAGACGAGAACACCCTTAGGCTTTTTCGTTTCAAAAGGAGATTTTTAGCCGCCGACGGCCAGAGCGGTGGACCAAATAACAAAACCGGAAAAAGCGGTGATGATACAGTCGTTAAAGTGCCGGTCGGGAGTATTATCAAAGATGAAAACGGTGAAACAGTAGCGGATTTGAATCAAGACGGTCAAAGTGTGGTTGTTGCAAAGGGCGGAAAAGGCGGCAAAGGCAATGCGGCTTTTGCAACACCTACAAACAGAGCTCCCCGTTTTGCTCAGGAAGGGCAAAAAGGCGAAGAGAAATTTCTTACTATAGAGTTAAAACTGATTGCCGATGTCGGACTCGTTGGTTTTCCGAATGCCGGTAAATCTTCTTTTATCAGAGCTGTATCTAATGCAAAGCCTGAAATAGCCAATTATCCTTTTACAACGCTGACGCCTCATTTGGGATATGTAAACTTTAATGACAGGGATTTTATCATTGCGGATATACCCGGAATTATTGACGGAGCAAGCCAGGGCAAGGGGCTCGGGCTAAAATTTTTAAAACATATAGAAAGAACATCCTTGCTCGTTTTTGTTCTGGATGTTGCAGACAAACCAAAAGAGGCTTTTGAAAAACTTATCAAGGAGATAGAAAACTACAACCCGGAAATTTTAAATAAAGATAGAGTTATTGCTTTAAATAAGATAGATTTGGTTGATAACCCGAAAGATTATGAAAATTTGTTTGAAAATGAACGGGTTTTTTTGATAAGTGCTTTAAATAAAACAAACTTAAACGAGTTACTTTTATGGATAAGCAAGACTTTAGCGAAAAATTAGATAAAGCAAAAAACATTGTTATAAAAATCGGCAGTGCTGTTATAGTTAAGGATAATAACGCCATAAATGAAAAACTTATGGAAAATATTGTTGACAACATAGCTTTTCTTATAAAAAAACGCTTCAAACACATAGCTGTTGTTTCAAGCGGAGCCGTCGCAAGCGGAATGTCGGTTATGAAGGTTAAAACCAAAACGGACAACATAGTCCATAAACAGGCATTTGCCGCCATAGGACAGCCGAGGTTGGTTGATTTGTACGGCAGGTTTTTTGCCAAGCACGGAATAAACGCTTCTCAAGTGCTGATAACGGCAGACGATATTCAAAACAGAAGAAGGTTTATAAACGCCAAAAACTCTCTCACTACACTGCTGAAATGGAAGAGTGTTCCGGTTATAAACGAAAACGATAGTGTTGTTGTTGAGGAGCTGCGTTTTGGGGATAATGATAACTTGTCGGCGTACATTGTAAACCTGATTGAAGCTGATGTTTTGATTATGCTTAGTGATGTTGACGGCGTTTATAATAAAAACCCGACTGTTGAGGGTGCTAAAGTTGTTGAGTTTATATCTGATGATTTTGAGTTTTCTCACCTTGAGGGGGCAAACAAAATCGGCTCAGGCGGTATAAAAAGTAAGATTATTGCAGGATTAAAGGTGTCAAAACTCGGCAGAATGGCTGTAATTATAAACGGAAAAAAGAAAGATGCCTTAAAAAATCTTTTTGAGGGAAATGAAGTTAAGAAAACGGTTTTTGAACCCTGCGAGAAAGCCATAACATTAAAACAATCCTGGATAGAGTCCTGCTCGCCCAACGGGGTTGTTGTGATAGACAAAGGTGCAATAGTCGGTTTAAGGGCAAATAAAAGCCTTCTTGCAAGCGGAATAGTAAAAATATACGGTGTTTTTGACAGGGGTGATATAATAAATATAGAATCCGAAGAGGGAAATGTAATAGCAAAGGGCATAGCCAATTATGATTCATCCGAAATAGAAAAGATTAAAGGGATTCACTCATCGAAAATAACGGAGGTTTTGGGGTATAAATACTCAAACGATGTTGTTCACATAGACAATATGGTTGTCGTATCAAAACAGGAGAGCCTATGATTAAGGAGTATGTTGAAAATATTTGCAAAAAAGCCAAAGAGGCTTTCTTTGAGCTTGCAAAGGCGGACGAAAAGAGGATAAACGATGTTTTGCTTGAGCTTGCCGAGCTTATAGATAAAAAAAGAGAGGCTATAAAACAGGAAAACTTAAAGGATATGAAAAACGGTGAGCAAAATAATTTGAGCAGCGCGCTGCTTGACAGATTGCTTTTAAATGACAGAAGAATTGACTCAATGATAGAATCTTTACAGATGCTTGTTTCCTTAAGAAGCCCGGTAGGAGAGGTTATCGACGGGTGGGTTTTGGAAAACGCATTGAAGATAGAGAAGGTAAGAGTGCCCATAGGTGTTGTGGGGATTATATACGAATCAAGGCCCAATGTTACGATAGATGCAGCGTCTTTATGTTTGAAATCATCGAACTGCGCAGTGCTTAGAGGTGGAAAAGAGGCTGTAAATTCAAATAGAATTTTAAGCGAGCTTATAAAAGAGGCTTTGAGGGTAAATGGGCTTAGCGAACATTGTATTGGATTTATAGATAAAACAGATAGGGAGGGTGTTTTGCACCTTGCCAAAGCTGATAAATATATAGATGTTATAGTCCCGAGAGGCGGTGAGGGGTTGATTAAATTTGTATCTCAAAACGCAACGGTGAGTGTTATAAAACATGACAAGGGGCTGTGTCATACGTTCATAGATAAAGATGCGGATTTGGATAAGGCTTTGAATATAGCCTACAACGCAAAGGTTCAAAGACCGGGTGTCTGCAATGCTATGGAAACCCTGCTTGTGCATAAAGATATAGCCGGTGCGTTTTTGCCTGAATTTTACGTATTGTCAAAACGGGCAAAAGTGGAGCTTAGAGGTTGCAGACGTACGCTTGAGATACTAAAAGACATTAAGAAAGCCACTGAAGACGATTGGAATAGGGAGTATCTGGATTTAATACTCTCGATTAAGATAGTTGATGATTTGGAGGAAGCCATAGAGCATATTAACAAATACGGCTCTTCACACTCAGAAGCTATAGTGACTGAAAATTACTCCAATGCCGAAGATTTTCTGAACAGGGTAGATGCTTCCTGCGTTTATGTCAATGCATCCACAAGATTTACAGACGGCGGAGTGTTCGGAATGGGAGCTGAAATTGGCATAAGCACGAACAAGCTCCACGCAAGAGGTCCTGTCGGATTGAAAGAACTCACAACGTACAAATATAAAATACGCGGCAGCGGGCAGATAAGAAAGTGAGAGTCGGAGTCTTCGGAGGAACATTCAACCCTGTTCATATCGGACATATACGAGGTGCAATAAGTGTTTATGAATCTTTTGATTTGGATAGGGTTTTGTTTATGCCTACGGGCATTCCGCCTCACAAAAAGGATGACGTTGCTCCTGCAGAATACAGGTATGAGATGCTTTTGCTTTCCATTGACGGGCTTGAGAATTTTTATGTTTCCAGAATGGAGATAGACTCAAACAGAGTAAACTATACCATAGATACTATAAAAGAATTGAAAAAAGAGTATAGAAACGACGAGATGTTTTTTGTCGTTGGAACGGATGCTTTTTTTTATTTGGAGCTGTGGAAAGACTATAAGCAGCTTATCGATATGGTGTCTTTTATCTTGATGCGCAGACCGGAGTATAACGTGTCCCGGATAATTGCAAAGTATAAAAATACAATTGAATTTGTCAATGTGGAGAATAGATTTGAAGGTGCGGCTCAAGAAAAGCATACCTATATCTATACTCCGCCTGCATTTGACATATCGTCAAGCATGGTGCGCGGCAAAATAAAAAACGGGGAAACCATCAGATACCTTGTGCCGGAAAAGGTCGAGAACTTTATAAATGAGAAGGGGTTGTATAAAATATGAAAGAAGAAGTCGTAAGAATTTTGGAAGAAAAAAAGGTTGAAGACATATCGGTCATTGATGTAAGAACAAGGTCGGCTCTTTTTGATTACTTTGTTATAGGCACGATAGAGTCGGGAAGGCAGGTGGATGCCGTTATAGACGAACTGAAAAAATCGTCTTTTAACATACACCACATAGAACAAACCGATGATAACGAATGGGTTTTGATAGATTTGTTCGATGTTGTGGTTCATCTTTTTTCGTTCAGAAAAAGGGCGGAATACGATTTGGATTCTTTGTGGAAAAATACCGTCGAAACAATTAGCGAAAACGGAAGATAGTATTCTAGATTTTTTTATGTCTTAAACGGGTCGGTTTAAACTCGTTTGAAGGCACATTTGAAATTTTTAGTTTTAGAGATTTTGTGACTTAAATATTAATCTCAAAGCACCCTTTATATCATAGAAAATTATATATTTACTCTTTACTCATCGTGTTTTTTATAGTAACCTTTAAGAGGAATCGTTTAAAAAGGGGAGGTTTTAAACTATCCGATTTTGAAAAGATAAATTTATCCAAAAGAGGTAGAAAATGGATTTAAACAAAGCATTATATGTGTTGTCGGTTTTTTCAGATACCATCAACGGTAAGGATACGTTTCACCAAAGAAGGGTTGCCTTTATTGCTTATAAGATAGCCGAAAATCTTAATTTCGAGAGATACGGTTTAAGCCTTGTTTTGCAATCCGGCTTGATTCACGATATAGGATTGTTGTCGGAGGCATCGAAACTTGAGACATACAGGCAGATAATAGAAGAAGATTTTAAACAATTAAATAAACACGCAGTTATAGGCTCGAAATTGGCACGTTTTTTCAATCTTCATCTCGATGTTTCCAATGCCATAGGCTTGCACCATACGCCTCAGGATAAGAACACCTCAGCGCTCGGCAGTCTGCTTTTTCTTGCCGATAACATAGAGGCGGTGTACCGCAGCATTTCAAACCCGTTTGCTTTTGATGAGATATACAATTTTATAGCCCAAAAAGAACACCTGTTTAACAAAGAGATGTTTAAGGTGTTCAGGGAACTGGCACAAACGGAGAGCTTTTGGTATGCTTTAAATAAGCAGAATATAGACAGAGAGCTTGTTAAAATAGTTGACGAACATAAAGCAGAATCCGATGATGAATTTTTAAAACGCCTGGCTTATTTTGTGGCTTATGCTTCAGACCATATAACACCGTTTTTTGAGAATTATTCCGTTTTTATCAAAAACATAGCCGCTGCAATAGGTTATAAGATGTCTTTAAATAAAGAGGACTTGGAGTTATCAGCACTTTTTTCCCACAGCGGATACATCTTTATTCCGACAAATCTTCTAAACTCCTCCGATAGGTTAAACGAAAGTGATTTTAATATAATAAAAGCCCATCCGTACTATACAAAACTTCTGCTTGATGCCTTGGGGGTAGGTGATAATATAAAGTATCCCGCCATATATCACCACGAGAAAAAAAGTAAAGACGGATATCCTTTTAAGGTTACCGTTGTGGATGAATATACGGAAGTGCTAAGGATTTCCACATTTTTGGCGGCTTTGTTGCAGGACAGACCATACAGGGTTTCCTACGAATACGAGGAGGCAAAAAACATACTTAATTCAGAGGAGTTTGATAAGAAAATATTGGATATTGCACTGGAGTTAGAGCTTGAAAATGTGGTTAAAACCCAGGATGAATACTATGAAGGGATAGGGAGATTGTTTTTATGAAATTAGGTATGGTAGGAACGGGATATGTGGGTTTGGTTACAGGGGCATGCTTTGCTGAGATGGGTAACGATGTTATATGTGTGGATATAGACAAAGAGAAAATTGAGAACCTTAAAAAAGGTATAATTCCCATCTATGAGCCCGGGCTTGAAAAGCTCGTTAGAAAAAATTACGAAAAGGGCAGTCTGAGTTTTACAACACAAATAAAAGAAGCGGTTTTAAAAAGCGATATAATTTTTATAGCCGTTGGTACGCCACAATCCGAAGACGGAAGTGCTGATTTGCATTATGTTTTAGAGGTTGCCAAAAGTATAGGACGCTATATTGACCATAATCTGATAGTTGTTGATAAGTCCACCGTACCTGTCGGAACTGCTCAAAAAGTTAAAGAGACAATACAAAAAGAGCTGGATGAAAGATTTAAAGGAAAAGCCCCTTTTGATTTTGATGTTGTGAGCAACCCTGAGTTTTTGAAAGAGGGGGATGCCGTTAGCGATTTTATGAAGCCGGACAGGGTTGTCGTT
>WGCD01000178.1 GCA_015493995.1 Desulfurellaceae bacterium | reverse complement strand
GGATTAAAAGAAGGCGAAATACCCATCAATATAAACTATGTTGATAAAGCTGTTATAATTGATATAATATACAAGGATAGTTTACTGATAAAAAAAGCAAGGAGCAAAAATTTGAAAGCTATAAACGGTATGGATATGTTTGTAGGACAGGCATTATATTCATTTGAGCTTTTTACCGGCATAAAGTTCGATATGAATTTAGCATATAAAATATTAGGGGATAATAAAAAATGACAACTCTGCTCGGTCAACTTCTTTTATGGAACAATATTATAACTCAGGAACAGCTTGAAGAAGCTTTAAAAGAACAGAAAAAGACAAATAAAAAGTTAGGCAGCATATTAATAGAAAAGGGTTTCGTTAAAGAGGATGTACTTAACGAATTCTTGAGCAAACAGTATGGAGTTGAATCCATAAACTTATCAAAAGTCACTATTCAAAAAGAAGCAATAGAAAAAATACCGGCTCAGTTGGCTAAAAAATACACACTTATTCCCATTGCAATAAAAGACAACAAACTTGAGGTTGCAATATCAGACCCGACAAATATTCTGGCGTTTGACGATTTGAGATTTATCACAGGTTTGAATATTCAACCTTATCTCTCGAACGAATCTTCCATTATCAAAGCAATAGATAAATATTACGGCACGTCAAAAGAGCTTGATACAATAATGGATTCTCTAAATGAATACGAAACAACTCTTGATATAATACCCGACGAAGAGATAGAAGAAAGCATTAAAAATTTGGAAGAAGAATCCTCGGAAGAACCCATAATCAAGTTGGCAAATACTATTCTTTTGAAATCCATTAAGTCTCAAGCAAGCGATATCCATCTTGAACCGTACGAAAATGATTTAAGAGTTAGATACAGGGTTGACGGAAAATTGATGGAATTTATGAAACTATCCAAATCCATAGCACCGGCAATTACATCGAGATTTAAGATTATGGCAAAACTGAATATAGCAGAAAAGAGACTGCCCCAGGACGGACGAATAAGAATAAAAACAGGCGGTAAAGATATAGACTTGAGAGTATCAACACTGCCGACTGTGTATGGTGAAAAAACCGTTATGAGAATATTGGATAGAAGCAGTGTAAAAGTTAACTTGAACGACTTGGGCTTTGAAGCGGCGGATTTGGAAAAATATACCAAAGCTATTGCAGCTCCATACGGGATGGTCCTTGTGACAGGACCGACAGGCTCAGGAAAAACAACAACACTGTATGCTTCATTAAATAGAATCAATAAAGAAGACGTAAACATAATGACAGCCGAAGACCCCGTTGAATACAACATAGAAGGCATAAACCAGGTGCACATAAAAGAGGAAATAGGTTTGACATTCGCAGAGGCACTGCGCTCATTTTTAAGGCAAGACCCGGATGTAATAATGGTTGGAGAAATAAGAGATACCGAAACCGCCGAAATATCAATAAGAAGCGCTCTAACCGGGCACCTTGTCTTTTCAACGGTTCATACAAACGACGCTCCTTCTACAATTATGAGGCTTGCGGATATGGGCATAGAAAAATATCTTATAGCGTCATCTCTTGTCTTAATCCTTGCACAGAGATTAGTTAGAAGGATTTGCCCTCACTGTAAAGCCAAAATAGATGTTCCTCCAAACGCCTTGGAAGAGATTGGGTTTAATAAAGAGGAAGCAAAAACAATAAGCGTATATAAGGGAAAAGGTTGTGAATATTGTAATAACACGGGATATAAGGGTAGAATAGCGATATATGAGGTTATGCCGATAAGTGATAAAATAAAAGAGATGATACTGCATGAAGCTTCGGTCAACGAAATCAAGCAGCAAGCAATAAGGGAAGGTATGTCAACATTAAGGATGAGCGGACTCAAAAAAATAAAAGAAGGGGTTACCACCATAGAAGAGGTTATGAACGCAACCTTTAGTTAATTAAAAGGAGAAAGTTATGCCAAAAAGTGCCAAAGATTTAGTTGAACTGCTTGAGACTGCTCTTGATATGGATGCTTCCGATTTACATATAACCGTAGGGGCAAAGCCCAAAATGAGGGTTCATGGTGAATTGTTGGATATGGAAGAGTATGAAAAGCTTACTCCTGCAGAAGCCCAAAAGCTCTGCTACGGGGTAATGACAGACTCTCAAAAGAAAAAATTGGAAGAAAACTACGATGTGGATTTTTCATTTGGTATTTCAAAACTCTCAAGATTCAGGGCAAATGTCTATATACAGAGAGGAACTGTTGCAGGCGCTTTTAGGGCAATACCCTATGAAATACCCCCGTTTGAGAAATTGGGTATTCCACCGGTTGTACAAAAATTTGCACAACTGCCTAAGGGCATTGTACTTGTAACAGGACCTACAGGAAGCGGTAAATCAACCACACTCGCGACTCTTATCAATAAAATTAACCAAGAAAGGCGGGCACATATAATTACGATAGAAGACCCGATAGAGTTTATGTATTCACATCAACAGGCATTGATAGACCAAAGAGAGATAGGGAGTGATGTCACTTCTTTTGCCTCGGCTTTGAAACATATATTAAGGCAAGACCCCGACATAATATTGGTCGGAGAAATGAGGGATTTGGAAACCATTCAAGCTGCGATAACAACGGCTGAAACGGGACATTTGGTATTTGCAACCCTTCATACAAACTCGGCTCCTGAAACCATAAACAGAATTATTGATGTTTTTCCTCCCAATCAGCAATCTCAGGTTAGAACACAGCTATCGGTCAGCTTGCAGGGAATAGTTACGCAAACATTAATAAAAAATAAGAACGGCAGCGGCAGATCTTTGGCTATGGAAATTCTTATACCGAACGCTGCAATAAGAAACCTAATAAGGGAAAATAAAGTACCTCAAATATACTCTGCAATGCAAATGGGACAGGCTGAAACCGGTATGATGACTATGAACCAATCAATTCTAACCTTATATAAAAAAGGCTCTATAAGCTACGAAGCGGCTTTGAGCGCTTCTTTAGATAAAAAGGCTCTGCAAAGGGAGATGGATAAACTTAAATACGCTAAAATATAAAAAGGGGTTTATATGCCGT
The DNA here is from genome assembly GCA_015493995.1 of Desulfurellaceae bacterium. Taxonomy (GTDB): domain Bacteria; phylum Campylobacterota_A; class Desulfurellia; order Desulfurellales; family Hippeaceae; genus S144-51. The sequence goes on along the minus strand of WGCD01000178.1, from coordinate 4,299 downwards.
ATTTTAAATGGAAGGGTAAGGATTTAAAGGGAAAGGTCAAAAAAGGTGAAATAATTGCCGTTAATAAAAATGACGCTATTTCAAAACTCAAAAACAAAAAAATATCCGTTATAACCATAAAAGAAGCCCCCAAAGACATTGAAATACCATTTTTAAAACAGAAAATTAAGGACAAAGAAATACTCATAGTAACCAAGCAGTTATCCATAATGTTAGCTTCCGGACTCCCGCTTGACCAATCACTTAATATCATTGCAGAACAGACAACCAACAAAAGAATGGGAGAGATAGTATATGACATAAAAAACGAGATTGAAGGCGGAAGCACTTTGGCTAATGCCCTTAAAAAGCATAAGGAAGCATTCTCGGATATGTATGTCAATATGGTCAATTCAGGTGAGAAAACGGGAAATCTTGACGGCGTATTAAAAAGATTGACCGACATGATGGAAAAAAGCATTGCCCTAAAAAGAAAAATCCGGGGAGCTATGATATACCCAACCATAGTTTCTATTGTTGCAGTTGGTGTTATAACACTTATTTTGACGTTTGTTATACCTACCTTTGCTCAAATGTACTCATCAAGCGGAATGCAGCTGCCTCTTCCGACATTGATAGTTATTTCCACAAGCCTGTTTTTAAAAGCAAACATAGTCTATATGCTTATAGGCTTGATAGTGCTTATAATCATAATAAGGATAGCATATAAGAAAAGCTATAAATTTCACAGATTTGCGGATAAACTTATGATAAATCTGCCCATAATAGGAATCCTTGCAAGAAAAGGCTCTATAGCAAACTTTGCAACAATTCTTGCATCTCTCAGCTCAAGCGGCATTGATATTTTGGAAGCTCTGGATATTGCCGCCAAAACATCGGGGAATTTAATAATCGAAGAGACCTTAATGGAAGTTAAAAATATGGTTGAAAGAGGAGAAAACCTATCCGATTCAATGGCTGCAAGTGGTGAATTCCCGGATATGGTTATCCAAATGGTATCTGTCGGAGAGGAAACGGGAACCTTAGATGAAATGCTGCAAAAGGTATATCTCTACTATGAAGAAGAAATTGACAACACTGTGAAAAACTTGACTACAATGATTGAGCCGGTAATAATTGTTGTGCTCGGTGGTATCATAGGTTTTCTCGTGGTGGCAATGTACCTTCCGATATTCAAAATCGGAGAAACGATTAAATAGCTTTAAAACTTTTTTTACTGTAAGCTCAAGTCAATGATATTTCAAAAGGTTAAAGTTTAAATCAGATTAAGTTCTTTCAAATAGATATATATATCTTTGGATAGAGCGGCTGCACGCGAAGAATATTCGCCGTGCTCCAAGAAAACAACCACTATGACTTTAGGTTTTTTCATAGGGGCAAATGAAGCAAACCAAGCATGTGGAAAATATTTTCTGGCTTTCTTAATAGAAATCTTGTGCTCTTTCAGCTTCTTTTTAATCATTTTATATATCCTGCTTGTAACAACCTGACTTGTCCCGGTTTTTCCGCAGATATCCATACCTTCTACTTTTGCTACTCTTGCCGTTCCATACTTTCCGTTCACGACCAACCACAAATACCTTTTTATATCCTTATAATATCTGCTTTTAAAAACATATCTTATCCGTTTCTTTGCATTTTTCAAAAATGTAGGATAATAGCCTATCCCGCTATTTGCTATAATTGAAAAAGCCTCCGCAACTTGAAGAGGGCTTACCAAAAAAAATCCCTGCCCTATTGCTGTTGTTATGGTGTCGCCAACATACCAATCTTGGTGATACTTTCTAAATTTCCAGGCTTTTGAGGGCAGGTTGCCTTTAGTGCAATAAGAAAAAAGTTGCGGTGACCTTCCGAAGCCAAATTGAGCCAGATAGAAATCCATCTTATCTATGCCAAGTTTCATGCCTATCTGATAAAAAAATACATCTGAGGAGCTTTCTATAGCCCTTTTGAGTTTTATCTTTCCAAACCCTCCGGCTTTCCAATCTCTATAGACATTTTTCCCAACCTTTATGGAGTGTGGACACATTAATACGGTCTGCGGCGTTATAACTCCGTCTTTCAATGCCGATAGAGCCATAAACGGTTTAATTAGAGAGCCGGGAGGGTATGCTCCCTGCGTTGCCAAATCAAATAAATTTATCAGATGCTTGTTTCTAAGCTCTCTCCACTGTTTTACGCTTAATCCGTTCACAAAATAGTTCGGGTCAAAAGACCCCGTATTTGCCATAGCTAAAATCTTACCGCTCGGTTTCATTACCACGATTGAACCTCTGTATTGACCGGAGTTTAGCATTGTATATAGATATTCCTGTAGCTTCAAATTTAAACTGAGCTTAATGTCTCTTCCTTTTTTAGGAGGGGTTTTAGAAAGTGTTTTAACCAAAGAACCGTCTGCTGTGACCTCTATCTCTTTGTAGCCCCATTTGCCTCTTAAAGTATCGTTATATTTCTCTTCGACACCTTTCCTGCCGACAAATTCGCCTACTTTATAGTTTGGATGTTTCATTAAATCTTCTTTTGAAACCTCGCTGACATATCCTACAATATTTGAAAACTCTCTTGCATTTGCAGGATAAAACCTCTTCGGCGATACTTCAACGTCTATAAATTTGGATAGCTTTGGTTCTGCAAGCACCTCAAAAACATCCCTCCTTGTTGCATCCGGTTTTAAAACAACAGATTGAGAATAACCGATAAGTGACAGCTTTGTTTTAATATATTTAGCGGAAATGTTTAATATCTTGGAAAGCCTTTCTATTATATCTTTTGTTATTTTTCTATCCTTTGCAATATAGATGGAAAATGTCGGTTTATTGGATGCGCAAATAATTCCTTCGGATGAGAAAATAGAGCCTCTGACAGGCAACAAGCCGATAAGCCTTATATAGTTTTGTTTCGATAAATTTAAGTAGTATTTTGAATTTAAAACCTGAAGATAGAAGAGCCTCAAGATAATAACCACAAACGATATTAAAATAATAAAAATAAGATATCTTACATTACCGGAAAATTTCTTCGGGTGATATATATAGCTATCTTTCTTCTCCATCTACCCTCTTTCGCACATTTATTTTATAAAAAAGATAGTTCAACAAAATACAGAATAGATATGTCAAAACGAATAAAAACAGTAATACAACTATCGGAACATTATAAATCATATACATAAAAACGGCATAAATTAAATAGAAAAATAGACACACGGGGTATTTTTCCAGTTTTAGGTCGTAAAAAATCTTTTCCAATAGGAAAATAGAGGATGGAAACAGAGCTGAAAAAATAAAGAATCTGTTTAACGATACTGCATCACTGAACAATCCAAGCAAAAAAGACAGATGAATAACGGAAAACCTGTCAAAAAAGCTGAACATAATTATAGATTCAAAGAAAAAATACATACTTATAAAGGGAATTATGTACATAAAATTTATAATTTGGGCAAAAGATACGGATATCGTATAAGCAACCAAAAAATCCAAAATAAAAATCAGTGTTTTCTTATACATATGACAAACAGATTCCAATCGTTAAAAAAATTCTTATCTATCGAAACGTAGGCAACTTTGTAGTAGTTGTTAACATTTGATACGTTTTTTACCTTCCCTATAAACGAACCCTTGGGAAATACACCAAAAGCTCCCGAGGTATAGACATAAGAACCGGGCTTTATATCTGCATTGGGCGTTAAATATTCTGCTTGCGGCCTGTATAGGTCTCCTATAAATAAAGCTCTGTATGTTTCATTGTCGGATACTATATACGAATCGGCAACAAACGAATGATTAAAAACGGTTTTTGCCACATAGAAATTCTTCTCTTTTTTGTAAATAAATCCGACTAAGTTCATTTTATTCGTAAATACGGAGCAGTTATTACTCGACAAATCCAATTTACCGTCCACATACAGGAAAATAAAATCTATATTGAAGTTATTTTTAAACTTGAACTTTGCCTTGAAGACATTACGGTTTATATTTAAGCTCGGTTTTTGGCAGTTTGAATTTTTAAGCATATTATTTCTTATTTTAAGTTGGACGATTTTTTTTCTCAAAGCCGCATTTTCTTTCTTTACATCTATAAGCACAAGATATTTATCGCTAAACTCTTTAACGGAATCTAAAACGCTCGTAACGGGATACGATATAAAAACTACATTTTTTATAACATATTTATTCGCTAATCCGATAAAAGGCTTATAAACATAGGAAAAGAACGTCAAAAATACTGCAAATACAATGTACGTGATTACATATTTCATTGACTATTCCATAACAACCTCACCGAGGAGTTCAATAT
>WGCD01000177.1 GCA_015493995.1 Desulfurellaceae bacterium | reverse complement strand
ATTAGGGGTAAGATGAAAATAGACGAGATAGGAATTAAGCCGCAGGTCGGTGCAGCCGATAACAAACAAGACAATACGAAAGCCGATAGCTCGTTTGCCGATATATTAAAGAAGTCGCTCAACGAGGTAAGCGAGCTTCAAAATAGGGCGGACGACTCTATAAAAAGCATCGCAGAGGGCAAAATGGACAATATGCAGGATGCGGTTATAGCAATAGAAAAAGCGGATGTCTCCCTAAAACTCGTTACAGAGATAAGAAACAAGGCAATCGAAGCATACAAAGAAATAATGCGTATGCAGGTGTAATTTTTTATTTGCTAAAACAATCATTTATAACTATAATTTTATAATATGGATTTGAAGCTTTTTTTTGAGCAGATAAAGAAATTCTTCAATACGATGACGCGCTCCCAGAAAATAGTTCTTTTTACGTCAACGGGAGTACTCATTGCCGGAATTGTCTTTATACTTATAATCAGCTCGCGCGTGGATTATGAGCCTCTGTTTACAAACTTAAATCAACAAGACGAAGCGAGCATAATCTCGTATCTTGAACAAAAAAAGATTGATTATAAGCTGGCTAACCAAACGACAATCGAAGTGCCGAAAGAGAAAGTCTATAAATTACGCTTTGAGCTTGTAGCAGCAGGTTTACCCAAGCACGGCGTTGTAGGGTTTGAGATATTCGATAAACAGAGCTTCGGAACGACGAACTTTGTTGAAAATATAAACTACATACGAGCTTTGGAGGGAGAGCTTACAAGAACAATTGACAGTATAGGAGAGGTTAAAAGCTCAAGGGTTAACCTTGCCATACCGAAACCTACAATATTTACCGAGGAGCAATCTCCGCCCACAGCAAGCGTTGTTTTGGATTTAAACAGCCCTCTTTCCAAAAGGCAGATTATAGCAATACAGAAGTTGGTTGCAGCGAGCGTCCCCAAACTTACGTATAAAAATGTTACCATACTTGATTCAGAGGGTAATTTGCTCTCAAGAAACGAAAATGAAGATGAGGTTTTGACGGCAAATGAACTGAAGTATAAATCTATTGTCGAAAAGGAGTATTCTCAAAGAATTAAGAATCTGCTCACTCCGATTCTCGGTAAAGGCAAATTTGTTGCAAGTGTAGATGTGGAATTGGATTTGAGTAAGGTTAAAAAAACAAGCGTGGTGTATGACCCCAACAGTGTTGTTGTGAGTGAAGAAAATGAAGAATCAACCTCTACCAGTCCCTCAAACGGTGGTATTCCGGGAGTTATATCAAATGTCGGTAACAATACAAAAGCAACAGCTCAATCACAAGCTAAAAGCTCAAAGTCCAAGTCCGTTACAAACTACGATGTTGGAAAAACGGAAACAGTTACTAACGAGCCTTTGATAAAGATAAAGAAAATATCCGTGGCTGTTGTTGTTGACGGTATCTATCAACCAATAAAAAATAAAAAAGGTAAGATAATACAATACAAGTATCAACCTCAAAGCACACAGACCATACAACTTATAAAAGATGCCGTTATGAAAGCAATAGGGTATAATAAGGCGCGGGGTGATGAGGTTAGTGTTTCAAGTATGAAATTTTCTGCTAACAATGAAAGCAAGACAAAGGCAGGTGGCGGTATGGTTGTTAATTCTCACGGCATAGTTGCGTCTTTGATTGGATACTATAAATATGCCCTTATGGCTCTATTGTTGTTCATCTTCTATTTCCTGTTTTTGAGAAAATTTATTAAAAACACTTTAAAGATTAGTGAGTTGGAGAAAGAAAGGAGAGCTGCCCAAGAGGCTAAAACGGTTGAAGAGAGCGAGGTTAAAGGTAAAAGCATTAAGGAGATAGAAAAAGAGATATCGACGCAGTTAGATGAAGAGGAAAATATAAACGAAGAGGCGATTAAGAGCAAGGTTATGGAGGATAAAATAAGAGAAAAAGCCGAACAGAACCCGGAAGAGGTTGCCAACTTGGTTAAAACCATATTGAGCACAAAGAGTAAGTAGGAAGTTATATGGCTGAAGCTCAAAACATAAAGAGTGTCGAGGATTTGACACCGGCTCAAAAGGCTGCAATTCTCACGATAGTTCTCGGGGAGGATTTGTCTGCTGCCATACTCTCAAGACTCCCAAAACAGGATATTGAGCTTATTTCAAAAGAAATAGCTTTTATGAAGACCGTTGACCCGAACATAATAAGGGAAGTCGTAAATGAATTTTACAATATGCTTAAAGCTAAGGAGTTTATGAGCGTCGGAGGTATGGAGTATGCAAAGGAGCTTCTTATAAAAACCTTGGGACCTGAAGAGGCGAGAAAGGTTATAGATAAACTTATGAAGATAATGGAGTCAAGCTATGGGTTTGAATATCTTGAAAATGTTGACCCGAAACAACTCGTTAAGTTCATACAAAACGAGCACCCACAAACCATAGCTATAATCTTGGCTCATCTTGACCAATCGACCGCATCTGAGGTTTTGTCGCTTCTGCCTAAGGAACTTCAATCCGATGTGACACTCAGAATGGCATCTTTAGAAAATGTTTCTCCCCTTGTTATTAAACACGTATCTGAGATACTTGAAAGTAAAATGGAAAACGTGAGCGGTTCCAATATTGAGCTTGGCGGTGTGAGAAAGGTTTCTGAAATAATTAACAGAATGGGAAGGGTTGAATCAAAATCGCTTATAGACTCTATAGCGGAGCATAACCCTGATCTAGCAAGCCAGATTAGGGATATGATGTTTGTGTTTGAGGATATATTGAAGTTGAACGACAGCGATATACAAGAACTGCTGAAGCATATAGACAAAAAAGACCTTATTATGGCGCTTAAAGGGTCAAGCGAAGAGTTGAAAGAGAAGTTTTTCAGCAATATGTCCTCAAGAGCCGCAGATACACTGAAAGAAGAGCTTGAGTTCCTCGGAGCTGTTAAAGTCAAGGATGTGGAGAAAGCTCAAAAAATCATTGTTGATATAGTGCGAAAACTTGATGAAGAGGGTGTTATATCAATAGGCGGCGGCGGAGAAGAGGTTGTAACATAGATGAAGGTTGCCGAATATGAATTTGAGGAACTCATAGAAGATGAGAAAGTCGGCGAAAATAGAGAAGCAGACGACGAAACTGCTGATACAAATCCTAAAAACATAGAAGAAAAACTAAAAAACATAATAGAAAATACTCAGAAAGAGGCTCAAAAACAGAGCGAGATAATAAAAGAGCAGGCAAAAAAAGAGGGTTTTGAGGTTGGATATAAAGAAGGTTTTGAAAAAGGAGCTAAAGAGGCAAAAGAAAAGTTTGACAGGATAATTGCGGAATATACAGCCAAGATGGAGCAGGCGATAAACAAACTTGTAGAAAAATCAAATGACATAGATGAAAAATACAGACAGCTTGAGCTTAATGCCACCGATGCCGTTTTGTCAATAGCAAGCAAGGTTATTGCCAAAAAGATTGAAGAGGATAAAGATGCCATTGCCGCTATGATAAAAGAGGCTTTGAATTTAACGCAAAGCAAGAAGATAAAATTGAAGTTGAACCCCGAAAGTGCAAGAAATATAGCCGATAAACTCGAAACATTGTCTAGCGATAAGGTTATAGAGATAGTTGAAGACAGTAAGCTTTCGAAGGGTTCCGTTATGCTTGAGGAAGAAGACGGTAACATTATTGATGCCGGTGTCGATGCTAAGTTAGAGCAGATAAAAAACAGCATAAAAAATGAATAAATTTGAAAATATAAAGAGAATTATCGAATCCTCCAACCCCATAACGACCTACGGAAAAATAAAAAAGGTCAGCGGCATAACGATAAAAGCAACAGGTCCGAAAAATGTTAAAATAGGTGATGTGTGCATAATAAAATCGGAAAACACAGAGACGGAAAGCGAAGTTGTGGGCTTTGACGAGGATGGAATAATTTTGATGCCGCTTGGAACGCTCGATGGAATCAGGGCAGGAAGCCTCATTAAATCTTCAAACAAAGGATTGAGCGTGCCGGTTAGCAACAGGCTGCTCGGCAGGGTTATAAATGCCTTGGGTAAGCCGATTGATAATCTTGGCGCAATAGATGTGGAAGGGTTTTATCCCATATATCCCAAGCCGGTTGCGCCGCTCGAGAGGGTAATTATAAATAAACCGCTGACGTTTGGTATTAAAGCCATTGACGGCTTGCTTACCATAGGCAAAGGTCAAAGGATAGGTATATTTGCAGGCAGTGGTGTTGGAAAAAGCACTCTTATGGGTATGATAGCAAGAAACAGCTCTGCTGATGTAAATGTTGTGGCGTTGGTTGGCGAGAGGGGTAGAGAGGTTAGAGAGTTTATAGAAAATGATTTAAAAGAGGAGGGCTTGAAGCGGAGCGTCGTGGTTGTTGCAACAAGCGATGAAGCACCGCTTTTAAGGAGAGAGGCTGCTTTTGTTGCAACCTCAATAGCTGAATTTTTTAAAAATCAGGGACTCGACGTGATGTTTATGATGGACTCCGTTACCCGCTTTGCAATGGCTCAAAGAGAAATAGGTCTGGCTGTCGGCGAACCTCCGACAACGAAGGGATATACACCGAGCGTATTTACACTGCTGCCGAGATTGATGGAGCGCGCGGGGAATTTCAAGGAAGGGTCTATTACGGCGATTTATACGGTTTTGGTTGACGGAGATGACTTAATGGAACCCATAGCTGACACCTCTCGCTCTATTCTTGACGGACATATAGTTTTATCGAGAAAGATAGCCGAAAAAGGAAGATATCCGGCAATAGATGTTTTAAAGAGCATCTCAAGGCTTATGAATGTTGTGACGGAAGATAATCACAAACAGTTGGCTTTGAGGATAAGAAAAGTTCTTTCGGTATATCAATCCTCAGAAGACCTTATAAATATCGGAGCCTATGTTAAAGGAAGCAACAGGGATATTGACGAGTCAATTAAGTACATAGATGCCGTAGAAAAATTTTTATCTCAGGGTGTTGATGAATCATACACGTTTGATGAAACATTGTCCCTTATGAGGAGTATTTTTAGCTGATGTTTGTGTTTAAGTTTGAGAAAATGCTGAACATAAAAGAGAATATGATAAAAAAATGTATGCTTGAGATAGCTAATATAGAGGCTGTGATTAACAAATCTTTTGAAATGAAGGAAGAACTGGAACAGGAAAACAGGCAAAGAATGAGAAAACTGAACGGGGCATTGAGAAAAAAGCCTGATAAAGATATGCTTCTTTTTTTATCGGACAATATTGCAAAGACACAAAAAGAGATAGTGAGAATAAATCTGGAGATAGAAAAGCTTAAAAAGGAGAAGGCTAAAAAGATAGATGAAGCCACAATGTTGAACATAGAAAAAAAGAAACTTGAAAAATTGAAAGAAAAAGAATATGAAAACTATGTTATTGAAGAAAACAGAGCTGAAACGAGGTTTTTGGATGAGGTTGCCAATATCAAAAGCGCTAATAATATTATTGGCGGTTAGTCTGTCCGCACCGATGGGGTTTGCAAAAAAAGAGACTCAACCCCAAAATATGAGCAGCATAATTGAGAAGATAAACGAACTAAAGACTATGGAAAAGATAATCAATGACAAAATAAATCAGTTGGAGCAAGAAAAAAAAGCACTTGCTCAAGAAAAGAAAAATATTGATTCTTATGTTAAGCAGCAAAAGGCAGCGATTGATAAGTATGTTGCCGAGAAGCAGCAGGAGTTGAATTCCCTTAAAAAACAGATAGCAAGCACAAAGATAAAAAAATTGGCTTCTATTTATTCAAATGCAAAACCGCAGGCTGCGGCTGAGGAGCTTTCCAAAATGAATGAAGATTTGGCTGCACAAATTTTGGTATTTATGCAGCCAAGAAAAGCGGGAGCCATCATATCAAAGATGAATCCCGCAAAAGCATCACAAATTTTTCAGAGATACATAAATAAGAAGTCTAATAAGCAATAAGCTTCCAGTTGCCGTTTTCTATCTTTACGATAGCAAAGTCGCTGGGGTTAAGACCTGCATGGTCGTTCTTGCTGTAGTTGAAAATTCCCGTAATTCCTACGAAGTTTTTGGTTTTTTCGATGTTGTTTCTTAGAGATGCCCTGTTTGCAGCACCTTTTTCAATTGCCATCTCTATAATATTGAAAGCGTCGTAGGCGTGTCCTCCGAAAGTTGAGACCGGTCCGAATTTTGCCTCGTACATCTTTTTATATGCAAGCAGAACCTTTTTTTGCGGGTCATTTTCAGGTAGTTGGTCTGCGATAAGCAGCTTGCCGCCGGGTAAAATAATTCCGTTTGAAGCATTTCCGGCTAACTCTATGAATTTTTTGGACGCTACGCCGTGGCTCATAAACAGAGGCACTTTGATATTCAATTCTTTCACGTTCTTTGCAACAGAAGCAGGTCCTGGGTTTGTGCCCCAACAAACTATTGCCTGCAAACCTTTTACATTCTTTATCTTAATAAGCTGTGAAGTCATGTTGGTATCTTTGGGTCCGAACAGCTCATCCGCAACTATTTTTATGTCGTATTTTGGTGCAAGTCTTTTCAGTTCTTCCCTTCCGCTTGAGCCGAATCCCGTCGATGCCGTCAAAAGAGCTACGTTTTTAATGCCCTTGTCTTTCATATAGCTATATATGCGTTCAACGGCAAGACTGTCGGAAGGAGCGGTTTTAAACACCCATTTTTTAACCGGTTTTGTTATTTTATGACTTGCCGCCATAGATACAAGCGGAACTCTGCTTCTTTCGATAAGCGGTATTATGGCAAGCGTAGAGCCGCTTCTTGTGGGACCTATTATAACATCAACCTTGTCGCTGTATATGAGTTTTCTTGCCAATACAACGGTGCTTGATGGGTTTCCCTTTGTGTCGTAAACAATCAAGTCTATTTTGTTACCTTTAATACCGCCGTTTTTATTAACCTCTTTGGTTAGCATTTCCAATGTGTTTCTTTCAGGCTCACCCAAAAATGCCGTGGGTCCTGTTATTGAAACCAAAGCACCGATTTTAATGACTTTGGCGTTAGCAGATACGACCGTAAATACAAAAAGTAACACAAATAAAGCAAACTTCTTCATACTAAATCTCCCTAATTTCTTCTTGAGACAAAAGCTCAATACCTTTTTCATTAAACAAACTTTGCGCCTTATCCAAATCAGAAAGTTTAAACACCATAACCGCTTTATCCTCTATAGGTGACGCAAATCCGTACATATACTCAATATTTATTCCATTTTCAGCAAGCAGGCTTAAAATACCGGCAAGCGTTCCGGGCTTATCATCTATTAAAGCCGCGACAATATTTGTAACGCTAACGGTAAATCCGTTTTCTTTCAATACTCCCACGGCTTTGTCTGTTCCGTTTGCTATAAGCCTTGCAATCCCGAAGTCGGAAGAGTCGGCTAAAGATAAAGCTTTGAGATTTATCCCGTTTTTGCCGAGTATCTCCACAACCTCAAGAAGCCTGCCCGGTCTGTTTTCAATAAAAACGGATATCTGTTTAATTCTTTTCATACCACTTCTCCTTACAGGTTTCTTTTATCTAAAACTCTCTTGGCTTTACCTTCAAACCTTTCCAAACTCTTAGGTTCGGCGAGTTTAACCTTTACATTAATGCCGTATAAATCTTTTATGTCTTTTTCTATGCTTCTTTGCAAAATTTGCAGTTGTTTTATTTCATCGGAGAATATTTCCTCGCTGACCTCGACTTTAACTTCAAGTACGTCGAGATTATTAACCCTATCAACGATTATCTGATAGTGAGGTTCTACACCTTCGGTTTCCATAAGCAAAGATTCGATTTGCGATGGGAAGATGTTTACGCCTCTTATGATAAGCATATCGTCGCTTCTGCCTTTAATTCTTTCTATTCTTCTGTGGGTTCTTCCGCAGATACAAGGTTCTTTTATCAGCCTTGTTATATCCCTTGTTCTGTAGCGAACTAAGGGCATAGCATCTTTGGCTATTGTTGTTATGACAAGCTCGCCCTCTTCACCGTCTTTTAACACCTCTCCAGTTTCGGGGTCTATTATTTCAGGTATGAAGGCGTCTTCCCATATGTGCAAGCCGTGCTTTGCCTCTTTACACTCTATTGCAACACCAGGTCCCATAATTTCGCTTAATCCGTATATGTCTATTGCATCTATACCCAGTTTCTCTTCTATGGAGTTTCTCATCTCCTCACTCCACGGCTCGGCTCCTAAAATTCCTACCTTCAGGCTTAAATCGTCTTTTGTTATGCCCATATCTTTCAGTGTTTCAGCTAGATACAAAACATAAGACGGTGTAGCCGTTAAAACGGTGGACTGGAAATCCTTCATAATCATAATCTGTTTTTTTGTGTTGCCGCCTGAAATAGGTATCACTGTTGCACCGAGTTTCTCTCCGCCATAGTGAGCTCCCAGACCGCCTGTAAACAGACCGTAACCGTAAGCATTTTGTATTATATCGCCTCTGCCTACACCCGATGCGGCAAAAGAGCGAGCCATAAGCTCAGACCAGACATCTATATCCCTTTTTGAATATCCGACGACTGTCGGTTTTCCGGTCGTTCCACTAGATGCGTGAACCCTGACTATTTGCTCCAATGGAAGTGTAAACATTCCGAAGGGGTAGTTATCTCTCAAATCCTGCTTGGTTGTAAACGGAAGTCTCTTCAAATCGTCAAGACTTTTAATGTCTTCCGGTTTAACACGATTTTCATCCAGCTTTTGTTTGTAAAACGGAACGAGGTTATAAACCCGCTCCACCATATTTTGCAACCTTTTTAGCTGCAAAGCTTCCAGTGCCTCTTTCGGCATAGTTTCCAGTTCATCAGAATAAATCATCTTCTCATCCTTATCATAATCCCAAATATTTATCGATTTTAGGCTTATCAAAACCCACAATGGCTTTGGAGCCTATCAATACAACAGGAACACCCTGCTGCCCCGTTCTCCTGACCATATCCTCAGCCGCTCTTCTGTCTCTTGAAACATCAACGTTTTTGAATACAACACCCTTTTGCTTTAAATACGCCTTAACCCTATTACACCAAGGGCAGCTCGGCGTTGTAAATACCACTACTCTGGGTTGTTTTTTCTGAACTTTTTCAGCCATCTTCACCTCCAGCTTTATATTTTTGGCAATTTTATAATAATTCTGCACGCCTTTTTGTCAATACTGCTCATTTACTTTATAAAAACAGCCTGCAAGCTATATTGTGTGTTTCATCGGTATAATCATAACCCAATTTATCAAGAGATTCGGCAAACTCTTTCCTGTCTTGCGGCGGAATTTCAAAGCCGACCAGTACCCTGCCAAATTCCCCTCCGTGCCTTCTGTAGTGAAACAAAGAGATGTTCCAGTTATCCTTAATGTGATGCAGAAAGTTCATTAAAGCTCCGGCTTTTTCAGGAAACCTGAAATGGTATAGAAGTTCGTTTTTTGCAAGCTCCGACTTCCCTCCGACCATATATTTTATATGGCTTTTAACAAGTTCGTTTGGTGTAATATCCATAGCGTAATATCCCTCATTCTTCATCTTTTTTAGCATTTCCGAGTTTTCTTTTTCGTAATCTATATTCAATCCCACGAGAATATAGGCTTTATCCCTGCTTGAAATCCTGTAGTGAAATTCCGAAACGTTTTTGTTTTCTACCACCTTTTCACAGAATCGTTTGAACGCACCGGGGATTTCAGGTATTGTAACGGCATACAGCGCTTCCCGCTTTTCTCCGATGACAGACCTTTCTGCTACAAAACCGAGTCTGTCAAAGTTCATATTCGCGCCGGAGTTGATAGCTATGAGTTTTTTGCCTTCAATATTATGCTCTTTAACATATTTTTTAATGCCTGCCACAGCCAAAGCACCTGCAGGTTCTACAATATTCCTCGTATCGTAGTAGATATCCTTTATGCTTGAGGCAATGTCGTCTGTACCGACAAGCACTATATCGTCAACATACTTTTTCGTAACTTCAAAAGTTAAATCACCAACCTCTTTTACGGCAACTCCGTCGGCAAAAATTCCAACTCTGTCGAGTTTAACTATTTTGTTGCTTTTTACAGAAAGGTACATAGCGTTGCTCTCTTGAGGCTCTACACCGATTACCTTGACATTCGGATAAATGTTTTTAATAAATACAGATATGCCCGAAATTAGACCGCCGCCGCCTATCGGCACGAAAACGGCGTAAATATTCTCACTCGTTGTTTGTCTGATTATTTCGTGAGCTATCGTGCCTTGACCTGCAATAACCAGTTCGTCGTTAAACGGGTGTATATAGATCATGCCTGTTTTTTTAACAAGCTTTCTGCTGTAATCCGATGCTTCCGAATAGTTATCCCCCTTTAAAACAACCTCAGCTCCGTATCTTTTGACTGCTTCTACTTTTATTGATGGAGTTGTCTCCGGCATAACTATAATTGCCCTTACGCCGAGCTTTTTTGATGAAAGTGCAACGCCCTGTGCGTGATTTCCCGCAGATGCACAGATAACACCGAGCGATTTCTCTTTATCCGAAAGATGGGCAATTTTATTGTATGCACCCCTTATTTTAAAGGAGAAAACGTCCTGCAAATCCTCTCTTTTCAGCATAACATTGTTGTTTAGCTTAGCGGAAATGTTCGCGGCATAGGTCAATGGAGTTTCCCTAACGGCATCATACACTTTACTTGTCAGTATTAACCTGAATATGTTGTCCATTTATCCCCCCCCAATGGTGGACGGTAGGGGAGTCGAACCCCCGACCTCTACCGTGCGAAGGTAGCGCTCATCCCAACTGAGCTAACCGCCCTGTAGTCTTAGGGTAATATAGATATACAATATATCCTCTTTTGTCAAACAAAAGATATTAATGCTATAATTTTGTTATCTATATTGCCCTGTCCGTTTGCCCGTACGCGAAGGCAGTTTAATTAATATTTTGGAATAAATCATTGCCTTAGTGAGCTTATAAATTCTTCAAAGTTGTTTTGTTCCAATGCTTCAACAGCCCTTGTTCCTATTACAACACCGTTTGCATATCGGCAAGCTGTTTTTATATCGTTTGAATCTTTTATGCCGAAACCCAGTATAACATCGTAGCCAAATCCTTTTTTAGTATATTCTAGTTTTTTGAGAGTTTCTGTATCCATTGAGAATTTTCCTCCCGTGATGCCTCTTGTTGATACAAAATATATAAAGTCTTTTGATGCCTGTTTTATTTTGTCTATATGAGAAAAATCCGTTTCCGGCGTAACAAAGCGGATTGTATTGATTTTGTATTTATCAAAGATTCTCGCAAATCGTTTGCTTTCAATAAACGGCAGATCGGCAATAATTATACCGTTTATAAACTTGGCTTTTTTTGCAAATTCTTTTATGCCGTATCCGAAAATAACGTTGGAATAGGTCATAACAT
>WGCD01000176.1 GCA_015493995.1 Desulfurellaceae bacterium | reverse complement strand
CAATCTATGGATATTTTAAATATTGCTCTGTTTATTGCTACCGATAAATTGCATAAAATCTGGAAAGTTAATCCCCTGATTAAAGCTAAAAGGTATGAACTGAATCAGATGTTTGTATCTAAGTTTGGAGAGGGAGTTGCAGAGTAAAGAGGGGTTTGGTATAATGGGGGTGGACACAAGAATGAGGGGATGTCTCCATTCTCAAGCTCTGGAATGTAGTAGTTTTCTTCTTTTAGTTTTTCTATTAAGAAGGAAGGATTACCTGTCTGCCACCAGTAGTTTCTAAAGTCATGGTTTTTGGAAAGAAACAGAAGTATATCAAACGGATTATACAGAGGCTTGCCGAGGTAGCTATATCCGTTATACCATTTCTTTACAAGTTCAAGATTAGCATTTTCTATTCTGTCTTTAAAGACTGTCAATAAATCATCATGTGTATAACCACATATCTCTGAATAGTTCTCATCAACCGTAATATCTTCAATATTATTCAAACCACTAAAGAGATTTAGCTTTGAGAATTTACTGACACCTGTAATAAAGATAAACTTAATATACCTGTCACTGTCTTTTATTATGCTGTAGAAATTCTTTAGGATATCCCTGGCTCTTTTAGCCATTTCGGGATTTGTGATGTTGTCAAGTATAGGTTTGTCATATTCGTCTATGAGGATGACAACCTTTTGGCTGTATGTTTGGTGGGTTTTCTTTATTAGCTCTTTAAAACAGTTTTTGAAGTTGTTTATATCCTTGCAGTCTATATTCAGTGATTCAATGTTGTCTTTAAGTATGCTTTTTATCTCATCAATTGTCTGACTTTCATCCAAAGAGTAATCCCCGCTGCCGAATGATATTCTTATGATGGGGTAGGGCTTAAAATCATACTTGTCATAGATATACAACCCTTCGAATAGCTCCTTGTTGCCCAAAAATATTTCTGCCAATGTGTCAAGAAAGAGCGATTTGCCAAAGCGTCTGGGACGGGAAAGGAAGTAATACTTCCCATGTGTTATTAGATTGTATGCAAATTCTGTTTTATCGACATATGCATAATTTTCCTCAATAATCCCTCTAAATGTCTGAATGCCAATCGGTAGTTTTTTTCATAATAGCGCCCCTTTTTTAGTTATTGCTCTATTAATTCCACCCTTCTGTTTTTGGATCTTCCTTTTTCCGTTTTATTTGTGGAAACCGGAGCTAAAGGACCTACTCCAAAAGCTTTTAGCCTGCCCGGGTCTATATTGTATTTTTTGACCAATTCATCAACAACAGCTTTCGCCCTTCTTTTTGATAGTTCCATATTGTAATTCAAGTTTCCGATGTTGTCGGTATGCCCAACCACATAGAGCTTTAAGGATGGGTTTTTCTTTAGCAGCTTGGCTATTTCTTTGATGGTAGGTTCTGAGGAGGGTTGTAATCTTGCTTTGTTGAAGTCAAAGTATATGCCGTAGATTGGTATATGTCCATTTGTTTCTATCTCTTTTTTCATTATCTCTGCGTTTACGATTTTAACAAGGGCTGTTTCCATTTGCTTGGGTTTTATTATGCCTATTGCTGCCTTGCCCGGACGCCCTCTGTAACCCTCACCGACATATATCATTATGTATTCACTTTTGTCGGGGGCTTCTGCCGATATGTAGAAATGATCCTTATCATCCTCACTGCCAAAGCCGTTTATGTCGTGAAAACCGCAATACTTATCGATGAAATATCGTATCTGCTTAGTTCTGGGTTGGGCGAGAATGTGGAAATCGGCTCTCTTTAGGGCTATCTCAAAGTTTTTATAAACCTCTAAAGCCGTTCTGTTTGGCGGTATTCTATAGACAAAACGCTCGATGCTTCCATCTATTGTTTCTTTTTTACACTCTTTGGGTTTTTTGCATCTTGTTGAACCGGTGTTTTTAAGAATCGTTATCTCATCAAAGTTTTTCTTTGTATGGTATGTGAGCTTTGATCCTGGGAATTGGGTAAAGACAAACCCAGCTTTAGCGCTTATAGATAACGCCAATACCACGGCAATGATAATTTGAATCCGCTTCACTTTTCCTTCCTCCCATAAAAAAGATTTCCTTCTTCACACCTCGTAGGTGTGAAGAATGGTTGAGTTTAAAAAATTAGTGTTTCTTTAAGGAGTTTTTCTTCGTATCTTTAAGATTATAATTTTTCTGAGATATAAAATCAATTAAATTGAAGGTAGATGTTTATCAAGCTTATTATTTACTCAAACACATCATCGATATGTCACTTTTGCACCTATTAGAACCGATTCAAGTCCTTTTTCAGTTAGAAGTTTTGCCAATTTTCTGTATTTTTTATCCGTCATTTTATTATGAATGCAAATATTTAATATCTGCTGCTTGTGGATGCAACAAATTTTACTTTTCTGTTGTGAGTTTGATTTGGCAAATACTGCTACCCTACTGTCACGGCTTGCAATAAAATTAAGAAAAATATAAACTTACATCAAAAAAAGGAGGGGGGTTTTATGAGGATAGCAGTTGTAGGCGGCGGAGGAAGAGAACATGCCCTTGCATATAAAATAAGAGAATCAAAACTGTGCAGTGAGCTTTTTTGTTTGCCCGGCAATGCCGGTACGTTCAAAATAGCAAAAAACGAGAATATATCGGCTGAAGATATTGAGGCTGTGGTGAGATTTACAAAAAATAAAAAAATAGACCTCGTTGTTGTAGGACCTGAAAATCCTTTAGCTTTGGGTTTGGTGGATGAACTTGAAAAAGTCGGTATAAAGGCTTTCGGACCTAAAAAGGAAGCTGCAAAGATAGAGGCGAGCAAATCTTTTGCAAAATATATTTTTGAAAAGTACGATATTGCAACGGCTCGATACAGAACATTTGATAACTATGACGATGCAAAAAAATATGTAGAAAAAGAGGGTGCGCCCATCGTTGTAAAAGCCGACGGACTGGCTGCTGGAAAAGGTGTTACGGTTGCTCAGAGTATTGATGAAGCTCTGAGAGCTCTTGTTGAGATATTTATTGATAAAAAGTTTAAGGATGCCGGCAAGAGGGTTGTGATAGAAGAGTTTCTAAAAGGTGAGGAAGCATCCTTCCTTGTGTTTAGTGACTCTAAAAATATCCTGCCTATGATAGCAGCCCAAGACCATAAGCCCGTATTCGACAACGACGAGGGTCCAAACACCGGAGGTATGGGTGCTTATGCCAAAGCTCCGATTGTTGATAAACAGATGGAGGAATACATAATAGAAAATGTTATGAAAAAGGCAATAGAGGGTTTGAAAAAGGAAGGCATAGAATATAAAGGTGTTTTGTATGCCGGGTTGATGATTGATGAAAATAAAAATCCATATGTTTTGGAGTTTAATTGCAGGTTCGGAGACCCTGAGACCCAGGCTATTTTACCCCTTATGGAAAGCGATATTGTTGAGGTATTTATGGCATCTATAGAAGGAACACTTTCCAATAATTTAATAAAATGGAAAGATGCTTATGCCGTTAGCGTTGTTGCGGCAAGCGGAGGATACCCCGGAAGCTACGAAAAAGGTAAGGTTATTTACGGGTTGGAAGAGCTTGAACGACTTGAGGATGTTTATGCATTTCACGCCGGAACAGCTCTAAAACAAGGTGAAGTTGTTACTAACGGAGGCAGGGTTTTAAACATTGTTGGTGTTGATAAGGACTTTAAGCAAGCCCAGAAGAAGGCGTACGACGCCATTAAACTCGTTAATTTTGAGGGTATGCACTACAGGAAAGATATTGGCAACAAAGCCTATAAGTGGTTAAGATAGTCGGAGGGTAAAATGAAGGTTGCAATAGTTGCGGGAAGCAAAAGCGATAAGGAGATAATGGATGCTGCAAGAGAGATTTTAGATGAGTTCGGTGTTGAAAACGATTCCTTTATAACCTCTGCTCACAGATCGCCGCATTTGACGATTGAAGTTGCCAAAAAGGTTGATGAGGAGTATGAAGCTGCAATTGTTATAGCGGGGTTGTCTGCGGCTTTGCCGGGAATTTTTGCCACCTATACTCAAAAACCGATTTTGGGAGTTCCCGTGGCAAGCGATTTGATGGGATTGGATGCTCTTTTTTCAATAGCGCAAATGCCGAGAGGAATCCCGGTTGCAAGCTTTGGCATAGGAAAAAAGGGAGCAAAAAATGCAGCTTTGTTTGCCATAAGGATTTTGTCTTTAAAAGACGATGTGCTGCTTGAAAAACTGAGGGAAAACGCAAAAAAAGAAGAGGAAGATATAAGAGCTTTAAATGAGTCTGTCGGTTAATATAGAAAAGGCGTTTTACGGACAAAAAGATGTTTTGGGCAATATACAATTCGATTTGAACGACGGTGATATTCTCGGAATTATAGGAGAAACCGGAGCAGGAAAGACCACTGTAGCAAAAATAATTTCGGGTTTGTATAAACTCTATCCGCTGAATTTCAAAGGCTATGTAAAGACCGACAAGAAAATTTCATACGTTCCTCAAAATATTACGGAATCGTTAGACCCGCTTTTTAGAATTGAATATCAGATGAAAGAGATTAAAAACGACATGCAGGCAATAAGAGATAGCTTAAAAAGGGTTGGCTTTAAGGATGTTGAGAGGGTGTTGGATTCCTATCCGCACAACTTGAGCGGAGGAATGAAACAGCGTGTTCTAATAGCTATGGCTCTTCTTGGCGGGGAGATTTTAATAGCCGATGAGTTTACAAGTGCTTTGGATAGGACTACGAAGCTGCAGGTCGTTGAGCTGTTTAACGAGCTTAATGAAAACTTAAAGACCACAATTATTTTTATCACACACGACATAGAACTGTTGAATTTCAAGGGATTTTTGATGGTTATGTTTAGAGGGGAAATCGTCGAATTCGGTGATGTTGATGAGATTAAGAATGAACCTCTGCATCCATATATGGAATTTTTGCTTGCCTGTGTTCCTACGGACGATATGCACTATACAAAGAATCGTTTTAAAGAGATAAATATAAATGATAAGGCTCAGTGCCCGTTTGTGGATATATGTTCAAAATCTCAAGATATATGTCGTTTAAAAAAACCGGAGTTAAAAAATAAAAACGGAAGGTTGGTCAGATGTCATTTTTAAAAAATAAAAAAGTTATTGTTATTACCTTTATATCCTTGTTTGTTGTCATTACGGGTTTTAAGTTTTTAAACGATAAGTTCGTTATTGGCATGCAGCATCCCGAAAGTGCCTATTTCAACGGCAGGTATATATT
>WGCD01000175.1 GCA_015493995.1 Desulfurellaceae bacterium | reverse complement strand
GGATAATAGACATAACAAAAATTCCCCCTCTCAATTGGCTTGAGAAACTGCACGGTGGGTTTGGCATAATGATTGACGATGCTGTGGGCGGCTTAATTGTTAACATAATTCTGCAGGTGTTGTTTAGATGAACATTTCCGTTGTGTGTACAAGTGTAAACGATATATGCGGCATAGACAAAACCATACTTTATCAATCGGGTGTTAATATCGTATCTTTTTTATCCGTTGACAGTTCTGTTGATAACCTAAAAAACGCCTTGAAATACGCTTTTGAAAACTCGGATGGGGTTTGTGTTATATACTCAAAACAGAGCTGGTCAAACCTTCAAAAAGCAATGCTTATGGAGTTTGAAAGAAGCAGCATTTTTGTTGAGGCAGAAACTCCCTATGTCATAGCAAACGGCTTTAAAGAAATTCTTGAGGGCGTATATTTCGACACTGTTTACAATAAACCGTTTATGTTTGTTTCAAACGAACTGAAAGAGGATATAGATATTGATATAATTAGCTCCCTATTTTCCGATAAACTTGCAAGAGTAGGTATTTTTGACGAAAAAATTCAAAGCAAAGACACCGTATTTATTGATGAGGTTGAAACCGTAATAGTTACGAAATTTGCAAATATAAATAAATTAATAAAGTCATCCCAACAAAATAAAATCTATACTACAAAAGGAGAATCACCGGCTCTCGCTTTGTTTAATACCTTAAAAGACAAAAACGTAACGATTGCAGCGGCTGAATCCTGTACATCGGGTATGATAGCAGCCTCAATAACCGACATACCGGGCTCTTCAAACTATTTTCTTGGTGGGTGCGCTGTCTATTCCAACGAGTTTAAAAGCAGGTTTATAGGGGTAAACACAAATACACTAAACAGTTTCGGAGCGGTTAGCAAGGAGGTTGCAATCCAGATGGCAATAGGAGTTTTAAACAACTCAAATGCGGACTTCAGTGTTGCCGTTACAGGCATTGCAGGTCCTAAGGGAGCAACAAACGACAAACCGGTGGGTCTTGTTTACATATCCGCCGCATCAAGGTATAACACAGACGTACGAAAAAAGGTGTTTACCGGAAACAGGAAAATGATAAGACATAAAACAACTAAATTCGCTCTGCTATTTTTACGAGATTTTATTTTAGCGCAATGAGAGTTTTTCTGGCAATAGAGCTTCCGAATCAAATAAGAGACAACATTAAAAAGCTTATATACAAAATGGAGCCCTATTCAAAATATATCAAACTGACTCCTATTAAAAACCTCCATTTCACGCTAAAATTCTTAGGGGAACAAAACGATTTAAGCATAGAAAAGATAAAAGAAAAGGCAAAAAATGAGATTGAAAAAATAGAGGCATTTGAGATAGAGATAGACAAAAGCGGCATCTTCGGTAATATCAAGAACCCCAAAATATTGTGGCTTGGTCAGGATAATGCAGATTTTGTTTTGTCTGCAACAAAAATAAACAGGGCACTCGATATGTTCAGATTTGAACCAAAAACCCCTGTATGCCATCTGACAATAGGAAGAATAAAAAGTATATCCGTAAG
Source organism: Desulfurellaceae bacterium (assembly GCA_015493995.1). Lineage (GTDB taxonomy): Bacteria > Campylobacterota_A > Desulfurellia > Desulfurellales > Hippeaceae > S144-51. The sequence goes on along the minus strand of WGCD01000175.1, from coordinate 4,820 downwards.
CGATATGACGGAGGTGCTCGGCATATGCAAAGATTTCGTCAATAAAAATAACTTGCGTTTCTGCGCAAGCCGTGTATATTTATATAAAAGCATTCTTTCAAGAAACGGTGCAATATATGAAAAAATAGAAAATTTTAAAATGAAAGGGAGTTGTTGGGATGGACAAAAATAAACTTGAGTCGTTGAATATGGCAATATCAAAAATCGAAAAGGCTTATGGAAAGGGCTCTTTAATGAAGCTTGGTGAAAAACAGGCCATAGACGTCAATGTGATTTCGACAGGTGTTTTGTCGTTGGATTATGCGCTCGGCGTTTGCGGAATACCGAGAGGTAGAATAACAGAAATCTACGGTCCTGAATCGAGCGGCAAAACAACACTTGCTCTGCACTGCGTTGCAGGCGCACAAAAAGAGGGGGGCATAGCAGCTTTTGTTGATGCCGAACACGCCCTTGATGTTGCATATGCGCACAATCTGGGCGTAGATGTTGACAATCTATTGATAAGTCAGCCCGATTCAGGGGAACAGGCACTCGAAATTATAGATACACTCATAAGAAGTAACGCCGTTGATATAATAGTTGTTGACTCTGTTGCAGCCTTGGTGCCTCAAGCGGAAATCGAGGGCAGCATGGGGGATTCACACGTAGGTCTGCAGGCAAGATTGATGAGTCAGGCATTGAGAAAGTTAACCGGAGCAATAAGCAAATCAAATACATCGGTCATATTCCTCAACCAGATAAGGATGAAAATCGGCGTTATGTTCGGCAATCCTGAAACAACAACCGGAGGAAACGCCCTTAAATTTTATGCCTCTGTCAGGATAGATATAAGAAAGCTGGGAGCATCCCTAAAAAACGGACAGGATGTTATAGGAAATCATACAAAGGTTAAGGTTGTAAAAAATAAGGTTGCTCCGCCGTTTAGAGAAGCAGAATTTGACATTATGTACGGAAGCGGTATAGATATATTCGGTGATTTGATTGATTTGGCGGTGAAGCACGAGATAGTCGAAAAAAGCGGCTCGTGGTTCTCCTACAAAAACGAGCGCTTGGGGCAGGGTAAAGAAAAAGCCAAGGAGTTTTTGAGAGAAAGGGAGGATTTGGTTAAAGAGATTGAAACAAACGTCAGAGAAAAGTTGAGCTGTTTCAAAAAACAAGATAAAGAGGAAACAGATGAATCTTGATGAAATTTTGAAGATTGGCGTTGAACAAGGGGCATCCGACATACACCTTAAAGTCGGCTCCGTACCGCTTTTTAGAATCAATGCCGATATTGTCAAAAGTGAACTTAATACCATAACAAAAGAGGATTTCGAAGCGTTTATAGAGCAGATGAAAATAGACAAATTTCTGCTTGATAAGCTTGCAACCAACAGGCAGGCTGATATAGGCTACGGCGTAAGCGGTGTAGGCAGATTCAGGGTAAATCTTTTCCACCAAAGAGGAACACTTGCGGGCGTTTTCAGGTTTATACCGTTTGCGATTCCCTCGCTAAAGGAACTTCGCCTTCCCGATGTCATAGAGACAATTGCAATGAAACCGAGGGGGTTGATACTCGTAACGGGAATAACGGGAAGCGGAAAATCCACAACGTTAGCCTCGATGGTTAATATAATTAACAGAAACAAACGCAAACATATAGTTACAATAGAAGACCCTATAGAGTATCTCCATACCGACATAAACTCTTCTGTGATTCAAAGGCAGGTGGGGTACGATACTATAAGCTTTGCAAGCGGCTTAAAGGGGGCATTGAGAGAAGACCCGGACGTCATTCTTGTGGGCGAGATGAGAGACAGAGAGACAATAACAACGGCAATTGAAGCTGTGGAAACAGGGCACCTGGTTATGTCAACCCTTCATACAAAAGATGCCACGGAAACCATAAACAGAATTATAGCATCGTTTGATTTAAATCAGCAGCACCAGATAAGGCTTGCACTCTCCTCCACCATAGAGGCTGTTATTTCACAGAGATTGATACCCAAAAAAGACGATAACGGTATGGTTCCAGCCGTGGAAATTATGATAGCAACGGAGTTGGTGAAAGAGGCAATTCTTGATGCCGATAAAAGCATAAATATAAAAAGGTCTATAGAGATGAATGAGGATACATACGGAACGCAAACCTTCGACAAATCGCTTATGGACTTGTATAAAGCCGGCGAAATTTCTCTGTCAAAAGCCCTTGAGTTTGCATCCAATCCTAACGATTTTGAGCTAAAGGTGCGCGGCATAGAATAGTTATGAAGAAGGAAAATAGAGCATTGAAATACGCACTGAACATACTAAACAAAAAGGATTATACCATCAAAGAGATGACTGACAAACTACGCTTAAAAGAATTTGATGAAAAATCAATTAACGAAACGATGCAATACCTTAAAGACAACAACTTCTTAAATGACAAAAGGTTTGTTGAAAATTTCGTCTATTTTAGACTTAAAAACGGTTACGGGAAAAAAAGAATAGAGTATGAGCTTAAAAAAAAGGGTATAAATGAAGGGCTAATCGATAAATATGTTAAAACCGCGGATGAAACGGAGGCTGCGAAATTCGCATTTGAAGCTAAAGCAGGGCATATCAAAAACGATAAAAACAGAAAATCTAAGCTGTTTACCTTCCTTGCAAGGAGAGGCTTCGACTATGAGATAATAAACATACTTTTAAACAAAGAGGTAGAAGGATGAAATCAAGTGATTTAAGAGAGGCTTTTTTAAACTATTTTAAGGATAACTCGCACACAGTAGTAAAAAGCGCATCGCTTGTTCCGCAGAACGATCCGAGCTTATTGTTCGTTAATGCCGGCATGGTACAGTTTAAAGATGTTTTTTTGGGTAAAGAGAAAAGAGATTACAAAAGAGCCACAAGCTGTCAAAAATGTGTACGTGCAGGCGGAAAACACAACGACCTGGAAAATGTCGGATATACGGCAAGGCATCACACCTTCTTTGAGATGCTCGGCAATTTTTCGTTTGGAGACTATTTTAAAAAAGAAGCAATACACTTCGGGTGGGAGTTTATAACAAAAACACTCGGATTGCCTAAGGATAAGCTATGGGTTACGGTTTTTGAGGAAGATGACGATGCTTTTGAAATATGGAACAAGCAGGAGGGGGTTGCCTCATCGAGAATAATCAGAATGGGCGCAAAAGACAATTTTTGGGCTATGGGAGATACAGGACCCTGCGGACCTTGCTCCGAAATACACATAGACCAGGGACCGGAGGTAGGCTGCGGCAGAAAAGAGTGCTCTGTTGCCTGTGACTGCGACAGATATCTTGAATTGTGGAATCTGGTTTTTATGCAGTTTAACAGAGATGCAACAGGTAAGATGACACCGTTACCCAAACCGAGCATAGACACAGGACTCGGACTTGAGAGGGTCAGCGCCATACTCCAGGGTGTTCACAGTAACTTCGATACAGACCTGTTTGTTCCTATAATCAACAGCGTAAGCGACTTTTTCGGCGTTAATTACGGGCAAAAAGAGGATGCGGATATTGCTGTAAGGGTTATTGCAGACCATTTAAGGGCAACCGATTTTCTTATTGCAGACGGTGTATTCCCCGACAAAGAAGGACGAGGGTATGTTTTAAGAAGAATAATGAGAAGGGCTATGCGTTTTGGGAAAAAACTCGGCGTCAAAGAGCCATTTTTACATAAATTTATTGATTTAGTCAATCAAGAGATGGGTGACGTCTATCCTGAACTTATTCAAAACAGGGATATGGTGATAAATATAGTAAAAAACGAGGAAGAGCAGTTTTTTGAGACCCTCGGTGAAGGATTAAAAATACTGAACAACATATTCAAGCGCTCATCCGAAAACTATATAGACGGTGAAGATGCTTTCAAGCTGTACGACACATACGGATTTCCGATAGACTTAACGGTTGACATCGCAAAAGAAAACGGTTTTAAGGTTGATATGAAAAAATTCAACGAGCTGCTTGAAAAACAGAGGGAAACATCAAAGGCAAACTGGAGGGGAGCAGGAGGTACAAGCATTGCGGAAATCGTAGGAGAAGCATACAAAAAAAGCGGAAAAACCGAATTTGTAGGGTATGATAAATTCGAGTGTGAAGCAGCACTGCTTTTAATAATAGACGAAAACGACAACATAGTCGAAAAAACACAAAAAAAAGGCATATACCACCTGATTTTTGATAAAACACCTTTCTATGCAGAAAGCGGCGGTCAGATATCGGATAGCGGCTTTATCTTCGACAAAAACAGCAAGGCTTTCGTAGAGGATGTGCAGAAATATTTCAACGGCAATCTGTTTGTGCACACCGTAAAGGTTTTAGACGGAGAGTTTTATGTAAATAAACGCTACACGCTAAGAATAAATATAGCAAAAAGGAAGGATGTTGCAAGACACCATACGGCTACGCACCTTCTTGATGCCGCTTTGATGAAAGTGTTGGGAAAGCACGTACGACAAGCCGGCTCTTTGGTTGAAGATACACGTCTCAGATTTGATTTCACACACTTTTCAAAAACCTCAGAAAAAGAGTTGGATACCATAGAGATGATGATAAATTCCTGGATTGTGGAAAATTATCCCGTGAAAACACAACTTATGAGCATTAATGAGGCTATGAGAAGCGGTGCTGTCGCCCTATTTGAGGAAAAATACGAAGATACAGTCAGGGTAGTATCGGTTGACGGTGTCAGTAAGGAACTGTGCGGGGGAACGCATATAAAGGCAACAGGAGAAATAGGTCTGTTCAAAATTATTTCAGAGAGCGCCCTGTCCAAAGGGGTTAGGCGCATAGAGGCAAAAGTAGGAATCAGTGCATACGAATACATAAGGC
>WGCD01000174.1 GCA_015493995.1 Desulfurellaceae bacterium | reverse complement strand
GGCAAAAGAAAGAAAAAGACAAGCCGTTTAATTTTTTTATTGAATTATGACAAAAAGTGTGGTAGATAACTTATCGCTCGACATCAACAGCGGGGTGTAGCGCAGTTTGGTTAGCGCACCTGCCTTGGGAGCAGGGGGTCGGTGGTTCAAATCCACTCACCCCGACCACTAAAACTTTATGCGCCCGTAGCTCAGCTGGACAGAGCAACGGACTTCTAATCCGTGGGTCAGAGGTTCGAATCCTCTCGGGCGCGCCACTTAAAGCCTGTTATAACGCCAATCAGGGCAGTTAGCCTTGGTTGGCGTTTTTGTTTATTCTTAAATTAGTCCACTATTAGTCCACAAATTTTTGATATTTTACACGAAGAAATGAATGTAATTCATAAATTTTTATTTTTTATTCTCATAAATATAAAATTCAGATTTTTATCTTCACTATCTACACTACTGTAAATATTTGTGTAGCAGTGAGCTTTTTTAAGTGACGATAGAGGTGTATATCGAGTGTAGATAAAAATAAAACAACCGTCACCGTTTTATTCTTGTTTTATAAGCAATATGGCATAAAGTGACGGTTATGCAGGTTATTTTTCTATTTTCTCTATGGTGGATATGGTAATAATACTTCCTCTGTTGGTTCTTTTTCTCTTTATATCTATACCCACTTTTCTTAAGAAACTGGATAACCTAATTAGTCTTTCTGAGAATTTGTTGGAAGCCTTTGGTATTTCATTCTTTCTTTCCTTGCCGGCAATGTTCAGGATTTGGTTCTTTAGCTCTGTAACAGAGCCTTTCCATTCTTCTTTACTTTCAAACCACTCAATAATAGCTGATGCCAGTGGATCGTTATCCAAAGACATTGTTATAATATCGTTTATGTTTGATAGATACGCCGGTAGAAGCTTTTTCTCATTCTCGTCCAACTCACATGCAGCAAGCCAAACGGCAAAGTCAGCCCTTCGGGGTTTGTTTTTTAAATCTACTTTTGTTATGTTTCTTAAACCACTGCTTGCTAAATCAAAAAGGCTACCCAAAATGTAAGGATGGAGTTCTTCAAGCTTTTTGAATATCTCCTCTTCTGTTTTTCTCTTCATTTGGTCTATGGGTTTTAGGTTTAGCATAACTATCCTATCAAGCAGGTCCGGATACATGAATGGATTTGTGATAGATGTGAGTATAATGGGCGAGGAGGCATAAAGAACGGATTCATCCTCGTCTGTAAAAAGGCGTCTCTTTGCAATCCCGGAGCCGTCAAGCAGCCTGCATAAAGAATCGGAAAATTTCTGCGTGCATTTTGATAGGTTATCAAAGAGCAGTAGCTTGCTTGTTCTCGATGAGATAATCAAATCTTCCTCATTTTTTGGTGTGGACAGTTTTGTTTTCCTATCCGGGTCTAATATGTGCTTTATGATTCTTGCAGCTGTTGTCTTTGCTGTTCCCTGCTCACCTATTAGAGCAAGGCCAATGTAGCTTTCAAAGGGGCTTAAGACATTTAGAAGAAAACCTATTATGACATAAAAGTCATCTTCTTTTTCCAGATTAAATAGCTCTTTTAATTCTCTCATCCCATTTGTTTCGATTAGATTATTTGACTCACTATTAATACTACTTTTTGGCTCAGGAAGTGGCAGTGTGTTTTTGAACCTTACGAAATTCACAGGACTTTTGTCTAAAATTCTCCATCCATCCTGAGATATTTTAACTACTCTCCATCTATCATCTGCGAGATCTACATATATTTCGTTGTTAAAGTAAGCTATCCTTTTGAAAATAGGCTCTTCTTTTCCCTCATTGGTTGCCATGGAATCAAGAGTATCGATGACATTTTGTATGTTGTTAGATGAAAGGGCTTTTTTGGTATTTTTGAAAAAAACCGATGATATATACCTTTTCATCTGAAGACTCTTTACCTTTCTTACCTCCGCAAAGCGCTCTTTTTTTATTCTTGCGTATGTTTCATCATCTTTAGTGTGGAAGAGCTCTATGCTTTCTTTAACTAAGGATATAGCTCTATCCACGGGAGATCTCAAGCCTTCATCTACACTTTTGAACTTTTTGGCTTGTTTGAAGGCTTTAATAATGGCTTCCTTGCCTTTTTGAATCAAAACATCATTGAAGTCAACGCCCTTTGTGTTTTCGTCCTTTGGTATATCTATTGGAGGCTCGATAAGATAAACGTCTATATCATCTTTTATCAGCTTTTTTGCCAATTCTTCTGCAGCTTTAAGGCCTACCTTATTTTTGTCCTTGTCAAAAAAGATATAGACATTTTTTATTGCATGGTCCTCAGGAAGCAGAATTTCTGGCATATTCACGGCAGAAAGGCAAGCCCAGACTGCAAGTGAAGGTAAAGCATCCTTTACGCTCAGAGATGTTTCTATACCCTCTGCTATAGCCAGACTATCAACCGGTTCGCCAAAATGAATCGCATATCCCTTAATAGGCAGCCCCTGAAGCATTTTTTTCTCTTTAGCCTTGATTTTGCCGTCTTTGTCCTCTAAAATAGTCATATGAAGACTTTTTAGCCTGTTATCAGGATTTTCGACCTTTGCCAGCATTATGTTGTTCTTATAAAGCCTTAAATGGCTTAAGCTGGGGGTAGCGC
>WGCD01000173.1 GCA_015493995.1 Desulfurellaceae bacterium | reverse complement strand
ATGTTTGAAAGTGATTTAACAAGTGCTGTTCAACAAAGCGGTATATTTAAGGTTGTCGGAAAAGCCGGCTCCTTTTATGAGTATAATTATAAACTAAAATTTGCTATAGAAGATTTCGAACCGGTTTTTGAGAAAAACAGAAGCTATATTCTAACCCGCATAACGTTTTTATTGTTTAAAAACAACGGTGAGACGGTAGGTTCGTATGAGTTTATAAAAAAGATAAAACTAACCGATATTCACCCCTCAAACGTTGTTAAAAATATGAATATTGCGGATAGGGAAGCTGTTTTGGGTGTGCTGAAATGGTTGGACGGCATTGTTAAATAACTCGTTAATCTTGTAATTGATGAGCCTTTATGTTAAAAATATGCTCGATTTTAAAAGGGGAGGTGGGTATTGAAGTACGGTGAAAAAGCCATTGAAGAGGCAGCTTTGGAGGTTTGGAAAAACAAACACAAAGAGAACGATTATGAAATTAATATAGATTTTCCCGAGTTTACCTGCAAATGCCCGATGAGCGGATATCCAGATTTCGCCACAATCAGGATAAAATATACGCCGGATGAGTATGTTGTAGAGCTGAAATCTTTAAAACTTTTTTTAAACCGATACAGGGAAAGATATATTTCTCACGAAGATGCAACCAACGAAATTTTTAACGCTTTAAAAGATACTTTAAAACCCAAGCACCTTGAAGTCGTCGGTGATTTCACACCGAGAGGCAACGTTAAGACGGTTATTAAAATAGGTTTCTAATTTAGAAAGGAGATTCAAGTTGAAACTGATTAAAAAAATAGTCAGCGGCAACGAAGCAATAGCAATTGGGGCGTATAAAGGCAATGCAAAATTTGCAAGCGGCTATCCGGGAACGCCATCAAGCGAAATTTTGGACTTCTTCAAAGAGTATGACGGAGTGAAAGCACAATGGGCTTCAAATGAAAAAGCCGGTTTTGAAGCTGCTTTAGGGGCAAGTTTTGCAGGCGTCAGAAGTTTTGCGACTATGAAACATGTAGGATTGAATGTTGCGGCAGACCCTCTTATGACAAGCGCATACACCGGCATTAACGCAGGGTGTGTAATAGTGTGTGCAGACGACCCCGGGATGCACTCCTCTCAAAACGAGCAGGATAACAGATACTATGCAAAATTTGCCAAAATTCCACTGATTGAGCCTGCGGATTCTTTTGAGGCTATAGGATTTATGCAGTACGCATTTATTGTAAGCGAAAGGTTTGACCTGCCTGTTTTATTCAGGAGCACGACAAGGGTTTCTCACTCGCTCGGAATAGTTCAATACGACCCGAGAACGCTGGATAATGAAAAAGAGCTTAAATTAGATAAAAATTTCAAAAAATACGTTATGATTCCCTCAAATGCCATAATAAGACATAAGGAATTGTTGAAAAAGCTCGACGAATTAAAACAATTCTCAAACGAAACGCCCATAAATATTATTGAGCCCGGAAAATCAAACGTCGGCATTATAACAAACGGCATTTCCTATAACTATGCAAAGGAAATTATGCCCGATGCACACTTCTTCAAAGTAGGATTCTCCTATCCTATGCCGATTGAGAAGATTAAAAACTTTGCCAAAGAACTGGATAGAGTGATTGTTATAGAGGAGCTTGAACCATATATGGAAGAGGAACTAAAAATTGCCGGTTTAGAAGTTGAAGGCAAAAAATACTTTCCTCAAGACGGTGAGTTAAATCTCGATATTGTTGAAGAAGGCTTGCATAAAGCCGGATTTATCAAGAAGGATAGAAGCAGCGTTATTTTTGAAGACGTAGAGCTGCCCAAAAGACCGCCGGCTCTATGCCCCGGATGTCCTCACAGACCTATTTTCGATATTTTGCACTCACACAGAAACGTCTATATAACAGGCGATATAGGATGTTATACTCTCGGCAGTCTCCCACCTTTGAGCGCTATGCATACAACCATATGTATGGGAGCAAGCTTGTCTGTCGGAATAGGGGCTTCCAAAGTTGAGAAAAATGAGAAGGTGGTTAGTGTAATTGGCGATTCGACCTTTTTCCATACGGGAATGCAGTCACTTGTCGATGCCTATGTAAACAAGGCGGATATGACAATGATTATTCTCGATAACAGGGTGACGGCTATGACAGGGGGGCAACCCGACCCCTCAAGCGGAACAAACCTCTTTAATGAAACATTTACACCCGTCAACATAGCAAAACTCGCCAAAGCAATAGGCATAGAAAGAGTGTTTGAGGTTGACCAATACGATTATGAAGCAACAAAAAAAGTACTGGATAAAGAGATAGAAACCCCCGGATTGAGTGTTATAGTGGCGCTGCGCCCCTGCGTCTTAATGCCGAAAAAGATAAAAGACACCCCTTTAGTGGTTACGGATAAGTGTATAGGATGCAAAAGATGTTTGAGGATTGCCTGTCCGTCCATAGACTTTAAAAACAATGTGGCGATTATAGACGAATCCACCTGTACGGGATGCGAAGTTTGTCAGAAGGTTTGTCCCGTTGAAGGAGCCATTGTAATGAAGGAAGGTAAATAG
>WGCD01000172.1 GCA_015493995.1 Desulfurellaceae bacterium | reverse complement strand
CATATATCATTTAGATAGAGTATATCCTCGACATCTGTCATCTTACACAAACCGCCGAAAGAGTAGAACGTTTCATACTCGGGACCTTCCACAACAAGATTTGGGTATCTGCTGCCGGGTTTAATTTTGCTTAATTTTCCGCAGGCTATAAAACACCTGTCGCAAGCCTTAGGTGTAACATCAAGCACCTCCTGCATTTTTGTTTCGGTTATATTTTCCCAGTTTTCCAGTACACCTTTTCTCCAATACTGTGTTGGAAACGCTCCTATCTTATTTAAAGCCGGAACGCCTGCCGGTGTTCCCCACGTTCTGTATTTTTTGACCTCTGCACTCTCTTTGCTCTCTTGCAAATATTTTTTGTACAACTCCTCAATTTTCTGCTTATTACCAATAGGTCTTTCGGCTTCTCCATAGAATGCTATGCCTTTTAGCTTTTTGCTGCCGAACACGCTGCCTACTCCTCCTCTTCCGATTGAGCGCCAGTAGTCATTTTTTAACAAACCGAATCTAACTAAGTTTTCAGCCGCTGGTCCGATGACACAAACACCGCAGTCTGAATTTTTTGAGCGTTCTTTTAGTGTGTTTTCAGAAACGTATGTGTCTTTACCCCAGATGTCAGATGCATCGTGAAATATAACCTCTCTATCGTTTATCTCCAAAAATACCGGCTTATTTGATTTTCCTCTTATTGCTACGGCATCGTATCCAGTTTTGTCTATATATTTTGCGACGTGTCCACCGGATGTGGAATCAAGATAACAGTTGGTTAGAGGGCTTTTTGTGTATATGCCGTATCGTGAAGCGCCCCAAACCTTGGCACTTCCGGCAGGTCCTACATTGATAATTAAGTGGTTTTTCTCATCGAACGGGTCAACTCCAACGGGGTTAAGTTTGTAAAGCAAATATGTTCCGATACCTTTTCCACCGCCATATTTTTTTAAAATCGACTCCTCTATCGGGACAGTTTCGTATGATTTGTCGTTTAGGTTGATATAGAGATATTTTTTATAAAAAGGCAGCATAACTCCTCCTTGCTACAAAAATTTAATCATTCCAATGACTGATTTTACAACTTAGCATGTCAATAGAAATTTTTATAACCTCAACACCGTTTACCGCTTTGTATAAAGCGTTTTGAAAATCATTGCCTTTTAAAGCCGTATATTCACTTTCTTTATAATATTTTTTTACTAGCTCATCAAGTACAACTTGTTTGAGATATACATCTTTTACAAACTCCGCTTTACCTTGAACTATAACGCTTTTAAAAGACTGAGAGGCATTGCAGGGATTTTTGTCGGTTATGACACCGCGGTCAATAAAGGTTAAAAAACTGACATTGTTATTTTTTTTCAAGGCTTCAATCTTTTTTCCCTTATTTGCCGAATGAAAATAGACGGCTTTTTGATAGTATATAAAATTTACAGGTACGCTATAGGCAAAATCGTCAACAACCATTCCGACTATTCCTATTTCTGATTCTGTTAGAATCTCTTCTATCTCCTTATTATCGTTTATTTCCTTATCTTTTCTTCTCATAAACTTTTCTTATGCTATATTAAAAGTAAACGAAAAATCAACAAAAAATTAAGGCAATATTAACTTAATCGGTTCTCTTTGGTGAATCTAATATATAACTCGTGAAGTAAATGCTTTGTGATGCGTCGGTTTGAGTTTATAGTTGCTTGCTTATCTATTGTTTGTCTTAATGTCTGCATTAGAATCGCCGATTTTTAAAAGGGATTTCTTAAAGCTGCCAAGAATAAAAACGGGTTTTAATAGTTTTTCAGACGCTATAATCTTCTTTTTTAAGCTCTTAATCTTTTATTGACTTTTTTTTGCTATATGGATACACTTGATAAAACTTTTTGGGGGGTGCTGAAATGTTACCAAGTTGGCAAGAGATGGTGCCGGTTCTTATACTGCTTATAGTGATTTTCGGTGCTAGGAAATTGCCTGAGATAGGCTCAGGATTGGGTAAAGGAATTAAAGAATTTAAAAAATCTATGAAAGACATTGAAAAAGACGACACGGAAGAAAAGAAAGATGAGACTGCTCATAAAGCTGAACCAATAGAGGCAGAGGTGGAGAAAGAGGACAATAAAAAGGATAATTAACTTATGAAAGATAAAATCAACAGGCTAATTTCAAATTTTCTGGAATCCGAGAGTGTGCAAGAGGAAGTTGTCTATTCCATAGAGTATCCTAAAAGGGAAGAGTTTGGAGATTATTCGACAAACGTCGCAATGGTTTTATCCAAAAGATTAAAGCAAAAACCGACTGAAATAGCAAAAAGGTTTATAGAATTTTCCAAAGACGAATGTATATTTGATAAAGTAGAGGTTGCCGGTGCCGGTTTTATTAATTTTTATGTAAAACCGTCTGCTGTTTTTGAAGAGATTGAGAGGATTAAAGATAATGCCGACTATTTTAAGCCTCAAATAAAATCAAAAAAGGTTCAAATCGAATTTGTCAGTGCAAACCCTACAGGACCGTTACATATAGGTCACGGAAGGGGTGCTGCAATCGGAGACAGCATAGCAAGAATACTATCGTTTTGCGGATATAATGTTGAAAGGGAATATTATATAAATGATGCCGGTTTGCAGATGAGAATGCTCGGACTTTCAACATTTATTCGCTACAAACAGCTTATGGGGATTAACGAGGTTATACCAGAAGACGGTTACAAGGGTGAGTACTTGATAGATATAGCCAAAAATATTATGGTTGAATACGGAGACTCGCTCTTAAAGAAGGACGAGCGGGAGTCTGTTGAAATATGCCAAAATATAGCCGGCGATGTTATATTGAAATCAATAGTGAAAACCCTCGAAAAGTTTAGGGTTAAATTCGATGTGTTCTTTAATGAAAAAAAACTCTACGATGCGAATGAGGTTGAAAATACCATAGAATTTTTGAAAGGCAAGGGGTATATATACGAAAAAGATGGTGCCGTGTGGTTTAAAAGTACTCTAATAGGCGATGATAAGGATAGGGTTTTAAGAAAAAGTAATGGTGCATATACCTACTTTGCAAGCGATATCGCATATCATAAAAATAAATTTCTCGTAAGAAAGTTTGATGAGGTTGCAGATATTTGGGGTGCTGACCACCACGGATATGTCAATAGAATGAAATCTGCCATTGAGGCTTTGGGTATTGACAAAAATAGGCTTAATTTGATGTTGGTGCAGATAGTTAATCTGTTAAGAGGCGGCAAAAAGGTTTCTATGTCAACAAGAAAGGGTGAGTTTGTTGAACTTGACAGCGTTATAGATGAAGTGGGGGTTGATGCCGCAAGGTTTATGTTTTTATCAAGAAGTGTTGATTCTCATCTCGACTTTGATTTGGAAATTGCTAAAAAACAGTCCAATGAAAACCCGGTGTTTTATGTTCAATATGCCTATGCGAGAATTAAAAATATATTTAAACAGCTTGAAGGCATATCTGACATTGACAATGCCGATTTATCTCAACTCGATGCCAAAGAGGAGGTAAATCTGGCAAAGTCTGTTATTAAATTCAAGGATTCTCTAAAGAAGGCTTTGGATGAGCTTGAGCCGTATTTTATAACCAAGGGTTTGCTGGATATTGCTGAGAATTTGCATAAATTCTATAATCACATAAAGGTTATCGGCTCAGATAAACAAAAAGAGAGGTTGGCTTTGTTAAATGTGGTTGCTCAAACCATAAAATTGGGTTTTGATTTAATAGGTGTTGAAGCCAAAGAGAGAATGTAGGAGGAGTTATGGACAATAAGTCTGATAAAAATAACATTAAAGAGATGCTTGAGGGACATAAAAAGAAATTCAACCTTGTAGCCGTTGTTGTTGGTATAGCTGTTGTTATTGTGATAGGGCTGGGTGCTTTTTACGTAATACATACGCTGAACTCAACGCCGCGAAGTTATACTCAGAAGAATTTAAATAAATATATGGAAAACACCAAAGTTCAAACTGAAAATTCAAATACGCAAACCGAAAGCGTTAATACCAATAATACAGCACCGACAAATACAAATGAGGCTCAAAATACGGAAGCTGAACAAAATAGTAATCAAAGTAACGCTCAAAACAACAACACTCAAAATGCCAACCAACCCAAAACATATCCCGTGGCTACGGCAACCGGAAACAATACCCAAAACGAAAATGCTGCGGTGACTCCGTCAAACAATCAAAATACAAATTTAACTGAGAACCAGCAGACTAAGGCAACAAGCTCAGGACCTCAAATAATAAACCCATATGCCAAACCTGAGCAAAAAAAGACTCAAATCCCCAAGGTCAATACGCAAAAAACCAAAACAAATACTGCAATTAAACATAAAAAAGCTTATGCAGCAAAAAAGATAATAAAAAGACACAAAAAACACGGATATATTGCAAAGAGACAGTATGCGCTTCAGGTATCTTCCAATCTGGATAAGAAATTTGTTTCCATAACACTCAATAAACTGAAGAGGTGCGGATATAAGACATACATAAGAATCAAAATCATAAACAACAAAGTTTACAGACGTGTTATGGTCGGACCGATAGCCGGCTATACTGCGGCAAAAGATGAAGCTATCTTAATCAAAAGACAATTGAAGTTGAGCTATATGCCTATAATTAAAAGGTATGATAAAATACCCTGATATAAATCCTAATATATTTAGCTATAAAGGTATTCATCTAAGATGGTACGGTATTGCTTACGCCTTAGGCTTTATCATATCTTATTTTTATGTAAAGAAACGTTTTAAGAAGTTTAAAAAGCCGGATTTGACTGATGATGCTTTGCTATATGGAATATTCGGAGTTATACTCGGCGGCAGGATAGGCTATATCCTGATATATAATTTTCACTACTATATGCAACATCCCTTAAATATGCTCTACATTTGGCATGGGGGTATGAGTTTTCACGGCGGTTTGATTGGTATTATATTAGCTGGTATCTTACTGGCAAAAAAGTATGGGCTCAGCTTTTACAGTATTGCCGATGAGGTCGTTGTGATTGTTCCAATAGGGCTTTTCTTCGGGCGTATAGCCAATTTTATAAATGACGAGTTGTGGGGCAGGGTGAGCAGTGTTCCCTGGGCGATTGCCTTTCCAAACGGGGGATACCTTCCTCGTCACCCGTCGCAACTGTATGAAGCGCTGTTTGAAGGTTTGATTTTATTTGCTATTATGATTAAGGTACGTGACAGATTTATTGATACAAAGGGGGTTTTATTCTATCTTTTTATTCTGTTTTACGGAATATTCAGGTTTTTCATAGAGTTTACAAGGGAACCTGATGCACAAATCGGGTTTATCTATCACCTAACGATGGGGCAGTGGTTATGCCTTGGTATGATAATTGTTTCTATCGTTATGCTTAAAAAGAGATTTAAGGAATATGATGTTGTTAGAGAGAAAGAAACTATCAATAGAAAGTAAAAAGAAAGATTTGCCCAAAGAATTTATAAAGCAAAACTTGGGTTCACTGCTTATCGATGTAAATGACGTCTATGAGAGAGTTAGAAACGGCTTGAAAGTTATTTCTTTGTTGGACAGTTTTGAAGATTTATACAAAGAAGACGGAAATGGCGTTGTGGCGCTTGATATAAGTAATATGGAGTATGATGCCACTTTGGACAATATAGCCTATGCAAAAAGAATCAATGACAATCTGTGTGTTGTTGTGGAGGATATATTGCTGGATGAGTATCAGATGTATCTGTACAATATGCACAATATAGACGGTGTTATATTTGACATTGGGAATGTCGATAAGGATGATTTGAAGAATATAGTTTTTTTATCTCAAGTTATGGGCATTGAGCTTATAGCTTCGATTCATTCAATTCAAGATTTGGAAAAAACAATAGAGTACCCAGAAACATTCAGGGTTTTTATGGTAACTGACGATAAACTTACGGATAAATTACCGAAGGGGGCTTATGTGATAAAAGATGAAAGTTCGCCTTACGATGAAAATAACTCTTATATTGTGATAAAAAGGAAGAGGTATGAATGATATCATAGAGAAAGCAAAAAAGCTGCATTTTGTAGGTATAGGCGGGATAGGAATGAGCTCTTTGGCTCAATATATGCTCTCAAAAGGTTATGTTATCACTGGTTCTGACATATCTTTAAATGCTTCCGTTAAAAAACTCAAAGATATGGGTATAAAAATCAATATCGGACACTCGATTGAAAATATAGAAGAGGATGTTGATGCCGTTATCGTATCGTCTGCGATTAAGGAGAGCAATATCGAGGTTGTTTATGCAAACAAAAAAAATATACCCGTAATAAAACGCTATCAACTGCTTGCAAATGTTGTTAATGCCAAAAAATCCATAGCCATAGCCGGCTCTCACGGTAAAACAACAACTACATCACTTTGCACTTCACTGCTTAACGAGGCAGGGTTTAGCCCTACTGCAATAATAGGTGGAAAATCGAGAAATATAAATAACAATATTATGCTCGGTGAAGATGACTACTTCATAATAGAAGCAGATGAAAGCGACGGCGGATTTTTGCTGCTTGACCCTTATATCGGTGTTGTTACGAATATAGACAACGACCACCTCGGTTTTTACGGGAGTTTTGAAAATGAGAAGGTGGCTTTTTTTGACTTCATAAACAACTCTCAAATAAAGATACTAAATGCGGACGACGCTATTTTAAAACATATTAAAAATGATTACGAAAACGTTATAACATACAGTATAAACTCAAAAAAAGCAGATGTATATGCATATAACATCAAAACCGACAAAGAAGGTTCGGTTTTTAGCGTTAAAACAAAAAAGAGAGAATTGGAAAACTTAAAACTCGGAATTATTGGGCTTCATAATGTATCCAATTCGCTTGCTGTAATTGCCATAGCAGATATTCTTAACATCAAAGACGAAGTTATAAGGGAGGTGTTTGAAAACTTCAAAGGCGTTGACAGACGCTTCACGTTTGTAGGAAGATATAAAAATTACGATGTTTTTGACGATTATGCCCATCATCCAACTGAAATCAGAGCAACGTTGGAAGCTGCAAAACTAATTTGTGATAAAATTTATGCTATTTTTCAGCCTCACAGGTTTTCAAGAACATCCTATCTTATGGATGATTTTGCAAAGAGTTTTAAAAATGCCGAAATGGTGTTTGTTCTTGATATATATTCCGCAGCGGAAAAGCCGATCGAAGGTATAGACTCCGAAGTGTTATCCGAAAAGATAAACGAATTCAGCTCTAATGCGGTTTACATAAGAAATGTCGAGTCTTTAAAAAAATTTATGGAGCAGATGGAAGGCAAGGGCGCTATTGTTGGTTTGGGAGCAGGAAGTATTAGTAAGATTGTGAGAGAACTTGTGGGTGTTGATGATTAAAAAGAGAATTGAACTTGCAAAACTTACAACCATTCATTTAAAAGGGCAGGTGGATATAAAAATCATTGAGAGCCTCAATGATTTTTCCAAATTGCCGGAATCCTTTACTATTTTTGGTAACTGCAGTAATTTACTTGTGAAAAACAGTAATCGTGATTTTTATAAACTTTCGGATAAGTTTTCTTATGTCAGAGTTGAAGAGAATACTCTGGTTTGCGGTGCATCTTTAAAAATGTCAGTTTTAATGCGATTTTTGATTGAAAATTCTATTTCTTCTTTAGAATTTATGGCGGGTGTGCCTGCGACCATTGGTGGAGCCGTTTTTATGAATGCCGGGGCTTTTTTTGAATCGGTTGCTGACAAAATACTGTATGTCAAAGTTTTTTGTGCCTCTCAAGGTATAGTTGTACTGGAGAAAAACAGGCTGCATTTCGGGTATCGTTTCAGTAATTTAGACAACTGTGTTGTTATTGAATCCGGTTTTTTGTATAATCGTGTTGACAAAAATTTTATTAAAGAGAAGATTGCAAACAACATAAAAACAAGACTCGCAAAGGCTCATTTAACAAATACGTTCGGCAGTGTATTTAAGAATCCTCTTGGAGACTATGCAGGGCGTTTGATTGAGGAGTCCGGCTTGAAAGGGCTTGTAAAAAACAGTGCAAAAATATCAGATAAACATGCAAACTACATACTCGGCAGCAAACAAACTGATATAAATGACGTTTTATTTTTGATTGGCAAAGCAAAGGAGATGGTTTTTAAAAATTTTGGCATAGAGTTGGAAGAAGAGGTAAAGATAGTATGAAAATATTGGTTGTGTGTGGCGGAGACTCAAGCGAGAAGGAGGTCTCATTAAAAACCGGAGAGGCAATCTCAAATGCTTTGAGGGCAAATTTTGATAGTGTTGAGTGTTTTGTGTGTAATGATAAACGGCACTGTGTAAGGTCGATAATTGAAAAAAAGCCCGACAAGGTTTTTATAGCTTTGCACGGTAGCTGGGGAGAAAACGGAGAACTACAGGCTGCTTTGGATATGCTGGGCATACCATATACAGGTTCAAATTTTGAAGCCAGCGCTTTGGCAATGAATAAATTTGCCACGAAGTCTATAATAAAAAATCTCGGCATTCCCTCGGCAAAAGGCGTGTTGATTAAAAATATCGAGGATGTTGAGAAACTAAACTATTATCCGATTTGTTTGAAGCCAAACAAAGAGGGTTCATCTGTGGGTGTGGAGTTTGCGGATAACAAAAAACAGGCAAAAGAAAAAGCCGAATATCTTCTTGAGAGATTTTCGGAGCTCATAGCAGAAGAAAAACTCATCGGAAAAGAGATGACAGCTACCGTTATGGGCAATGAGGTTTTCCCCATCATAGAAATTAGACCCAAAAAGGGTTTCTACGATTATAAAAATAAATATACGAAGGGTTCTACGGAATATATCGTTCCGGCTCCTTTGGATGAGAGAGTTGAGGATTTGTGCAGGGCTGTTGTTAAAAAAACCTATGATGCAGTAGGCTGTTCGGGTTGCGCAAGGGTCGATTTTATACTGAAGAACAACGTTCCTTATGTTTTAGAGGTAAACACGATGCCCGGTATGACACAAACGAGTTTGGTGCCTAAATCGGCTAAGGCAGCCGGGATTAATTTTGAGGAACTTGTGAAAAGAATGGTTGAATTTGATGATAGACTATAAAGATTTGGACAGTAAAAAAAGCGTTAAACAAAATTCCAAAAGCAGGTGGAAAATAGCCCTTATTGTCTTTACATTGGTCTTTGTTGCCGGTGTTTTCAGTGCTTTGGCTTATTTTTATGCGGGCTATACCAACAAACACTACGTTTTGAAATATGTTGCGATAACAGGTAATAAAGTTTTAAGTGTGAGACAGATTAAAAAACTTGCCAAACTTGATAAGACGGGCAGTATGTATGACTACAGTGAAAAATCAGTTTATTCTAAACTTATGCTTAATCCCTGGATTGAAAAGGCATATGTTGCAAAACTTTACCCCGATACTATTTATGTAAAAATAAAGGAGTGGACGCCTGAGGGTTTGATTGTTTCTGGTAAAAAGAGGTTGATAGTCGGAGAAAACGGCAATGTCATAGATGCTTATAAAAAAGGGCTTAACATAGATATTAACAAGCTGCCGCATATTGTTGTAACAAGCCCGAATTACATAAAGAATTTTTTAATACGTTCCATTATAAATATTTATGAAAAATTAGACAAATTCGGCAAAATAAATTATATTGAGGTTATATCGGACAGTTATCAACTTGTGCATTTTAACAACTCTTTGAATATTGCCGTCAATAGTTTGAATTGTCCGGATAAAGCCTTTATTCATCTAAAGAAGGAGTGGAGCAGGCTGGTGAGCGAGAAGGGAAGGTTGGATAGTGTGAGTATCTGTTTTGATAATAAATTCGTGTTAAGATGGAAAAAGGAGAAAAAAGGTGGCGGAAATTAATAGTGACAATACGATTGTCGGGTTGGATATAGGCACGACAAAGGTGTGTGCTATAGTCGGCAAGAAGACCGACAGCGGCGTGATTAAAATAATAGGCATAGGACAGACGCCTTCAAAAGGTTTAAGAAAAGGTGTTGTTATCAATATCGACGAAGCTGTAATGTCTATAAAACGTGCTGTTGCTTATGCCGAGAGAATGAGCGGGGTTAAGATAGATACTGTATATACCGGTATTGCAGGAGGACACATAAGGTCATACAACTCGAACGGTGTGGTTGCTATAAAGAGCCTTGAGGTTGCAGAATCCGATATCAGAAGGGTGATAGATGCAGCTAAAGCCGTTGCCATACCGCCTGATAGAGAAATCATACACATAATACCCCAAGAGTTTATAGTTGATGACCAAGCCGGTATTAAAGACCCGAGAGGTATGAGCGGGACGAGACTTGAGGTTAGGGTTCATATCGTAACGGGCTCTGTAACCAATGTGCAAAACATTGTCAAATGTTGCCAAAAAAGTGGTTTGACGGTTAAAAACATAGTACTTCAGCCTATAGCGTCCTCTCAGGCTGCAATTATGAGTGAGGAGAAAGACCTTGGTGTCGGTTTAATAGATATAGGGGGAGGCACAACTGACGTTGCCGTATTTGTTTCCAATGCCATAAAACACACATCAGTTATATCCATTGGTGGAGACCATATCACAAACGATTTGGCAATTGGTTTGAGGACTCCGTTTAAAGAGGCAGAAGATATAAAGAAAAAGTACGGATGTTGTTTGACGGAATTGGTGAGTGAGGAAGATGTTGTTAAAATTCCGGGAGTTGGTGACAGAAAACCGAGAGAAATTCAGAGAAGATTGCTAAGTGAAATAATAGAGCCGAGAATGGAAGAGATTTTTTCAATTGTGAAGGACAATTTGGATAAGGTTAATATACTGCCTATGTTAGCCTCCGGCATAGTCTTAACCGGTGGTTCGGCATTGATGGAGGGAGCTGTTGAGCTTGCGGAATCGGTCTTTAATCTGCCTGTTAGGGTTGGAAAGCCCATAAACGTTACGGGCTTAAAGGATGCGGTTGACAATCCTATGTATGCAACGGGAGTCGGTTTGGTTATATACGGGTTTGAAAATACGGAAGATGATAATCTCAATATTACCCCGACAAACAAAATGAAAGACGATAGTATGTTTTCCATAATTTTATCCAAAATGAAAAGTTGGATTAAGGATATGTTTTAATTGGAGGGTTTATAATGAAAAATACCCAAGAAGATAAGGTATTGGGAGCTGTAATAAAGGTTGTCGGCGTTGGAGGCGGCGGAAGTAATGCAATAAATAATATGATAGGTCACGGTATCGGAAGCGTTGAGTTTATCAGTGCAAATACCGATTTGCAGGCATTAAGCGATTCAAAAGCAACTGCTAAAATTCAACTTGGAAAAAAATTAACAAGGGGTCTTGGTGCGGGAAGCGACCCCGAAAAAGGAAAGAAAGCTGCTGAGGAGAATATTGAGGATATTGAATCTACTTTAAAAGGAGCAGATATGGTTTTTGTTGCAGCGGGTATGGGCGGCGGCACAGGAACCGGAGCCTCACCTGTAATAGCAAAGGTTGCAAAAGACCTCGGAGCTTTAACTATTGGCGTTGTAACGAAGCCTTTTGATGTTGAGGGAAAGATTAAGAAGGAAATTGCTTTAAAAGGAATTGAAGAACTTAAAGAGAATGTTGACAGTATTATCGTAATACCCAATCAAAAACTTTTGGATGTTTACAGGAACTTAACTCTTCTTGATGCATTTAAGAAAGTTGACGATATTTTGAGGCAGGCTGTGCAGAGTATTGTTGATTTAATTCATAAGCCTACGGAGAATGCCCAAATCGTGGTTAATATTGATTTTGCGGATGTTCAAACAATTATGTCGGAAAAGGGAGTTGCATTGATGGGAATTGGAGAGGCAAGTTCCTCAGGTGGTGAAAACAGGGTGAAAAAGGCTACGGAGCTTGCAATATCAAATCCTCTGCTTGAGAATGCAAGCATAAACGGTGCAAAGGGCATAATAATGAACATAACGGCAAGCAAAAACTTCGGACTTGAAGAGCTGCACGAGGCAACCTCAACCATAGAAAAAAATATGAACGATAAGGCAATTTTTAAATACGGATTTGTTCTTGATGAAGCTTTGAGTGATAGAGTCAGAATCACAATTATTGCAACCGGCTTTAAAGATAAAGCTGATGTTGCTGGCAGAATTAAAAAAAGCTACGTATCTGACGATAAAATAAACATAGACCAAAAAACGATTGCTCAAATCAAGAAAGAATCGGATATGCCGATCGACGATAAATATGATATACCTGCGTTTATAAGAAGAAAAAAGGTCGATTCTTAAAAGGTATTGATGGAATTAGAAAAAATAGTTATAGCTGTTGTTTCTTTTCTCATCGGCTCAATACCGTTTGGATATTTAATCGCAAAAATCAAAGGCGTTGATATAAGGAATGAAGGAAGCGGAAATATAGGAGCGACCAACGTATATAGGGTTTTGGGTAAAAAATACGGTGCTTTAACCCTCCTTTTGGATTTATCGAAGGGGCTGTTTTGTGTTTTGGCTGCACGATTTATCTTTAAAGGGGATGTGTATGCTGTTTATATAGCCGTTGTTTTTGTTATTTTAGGGCATGATTTCAGCCTATTTTTAAAGTTTAAAGGGGGTAAGGGTGTTGCAACAACCTACGGGGCTTTGCTGCCGGTTTCTTTTATTGCAGCCGTAAGCGGTATGATTTTGTGGCTTGCGGTTTTGCTTACAACAAAATACTCCTCTCTTGCAGCTTTATTATCCTTTGGCGTTGCGACTGCGGTATGTTTTTTGCTTAAAGAAAATCCGGGGAATAGATACGTTTTTTTGTTTTTGTTTATTTTGATGCTTTTTAAGCACAGGGAAAACTTAAAACGTTTCTATTTAAAGAAGGAAAACAGGCTGAATATATGAAAATGTTGAGTTTTGTCGCATAATTATGTATAAAAAGGGTAGGGTTAAACTATGGCGTTGAAAAAGTTGGAGATTGAGCTTTTAGCGGATAAAATAGTATCCAATATAGTGAATTCCGGTCACATAAAAATCAATAAGGATATATCTATCATTAAGTCAATAGCAAGGGACGTTTTGCTTGAAGATGCCCAAAAGGAGAGGGAGATTGATATGCAGACAAAGGAACTTTTGGGAGAATTCGCAAAAGAAATAGAAAACGAAAGGCTTGACAGCTCAAAACTGTTTATGATGGCAAAAAGAAAGGTGGCTAAGAAAGAAGGCTTTCTGTTATGAGATACAGCAAGGGAAGAATAAGATATTTGGCAAAGAAGATGATGGAATTATACAAAAAAGAGGGCGTGTTTGACGTTATATCCAACGAGAGCTTAGTTATTAATAATATAATAGATACAATTGAGGGGTATTTTGAAGCCGAGGACGAGGTTTATGAGAAGGTAATGAAGAACTTGCAAAGTAGGACAAAGAAGCTCGTTCCGGGAAGTATGGAGTGGGAGATAGCCTTTAATAAAGCCTATGAAGAAGAGATGAGCAAGAGATTGATGAAATGAGCGCATATCTTTTATTGGAAAACAGTGAAATATTTAAAGGCAAAAGCATTGGCTATAAAGGCATTTGCGTTGGTGAAGTTGTTTTTAATACGAGCATGAGCGGTTATCAGGAGATATTGACAGACCCATCCTATAAAGGACAAATAGTTGCTATGACATATCCTCAGATAGGTAATTACGGAACAAACAGCAGTGATATGGAGAGTAAAAAACCGTTTGTAGAGGGCTTTATTGTTAAAGAAATGTCATATATAACTTCAAATTTCAGAAGCGAAGATACCTTGAACGAATATTTAACAAAAAACAGAATAGTCGGTATTGAAAATATAGACACAAGGAAATTAACCAAAATTATAAGAGAGAAGGGCTCTTTAATAGGTGCAATAACATCATACGAGGAAAAGATTGATGAGGCAAAAAAACTGATTGATGAGTATTCCATTGTCGGGAAAGATATGGTCAGATTTGTTACAACAAAAAAACCGTATGAATATAAGGAAAAACTATTTAGATTTGATTTTGAAAATAAGATTAATATGGAAACCGTGCATAATAAAAGGGTTGTTGCTTTGGATTTCGGTATAAAAACCAATATTTTAAGATATCTTAACGAGGTGGGATTTAACGTGGTTGTTATGCCGGCATACAGCAGCTATGAGGAGATTAAATATCAGAAGCCCAATGCGCTGTTTTTGTCTAACGGACCCGGCGACCCGAGAGGGGTTGACGATAAGTGGATAATAGAGTATAAAAAAGCGATTGAGGAGTTTCCTACATTTGGGATATGCTTCGGTCATCAGATAATAGCAAGATGTTTCGATTTAAAAGTTTACAAGATGAAATTTGGGCATCACGGGGCGAATCATCCGGTTGAGGATTTGGAAAGCGGTACAATATCGGTAACGGCTCAAAATCACAACTACGCCGTTGATGAGAATAGTATTAAAGATAGGAATTTTCTGGTAACACACATTAATTTGAACGATAGAACAATAGAAGGTATGAGGCATAAGGAGTTGCCTTTAATGTCGGTGCAACACCACCCTGAAGCATCTCCCGGACCCCATGATGCCAAATACCTTTTTGAGAGATTTGCAGCAATGGTAGAAAATAACCAAAGGAGTATTTTGTGAGAAAGCAAAGAACTCTTAAAGAGGCTGTGAAGGCTTCGGGGATAGGTCTTCATAGCGGAAAAAAGGTTGAAATATCGCTTGAACCGGCAAAAGAGAATACAGGTATAATTTTCTATAGTGAGGATGACAATACTCAGATAAAGGTTTCAACGCAAAGCGTAATAAATACACAACTTGCCACAACAATAGGAAAAGGTAATATCATCATAGGGACAGTTGAACATCTTTTGGCTACCCTGTTTGCTCTTCACATAGATAACATATTTATAAGGTTGAAGGGTAGGGAAGTGCCTATAATGGACGGTTCGAGCGCTCCATGGGTATATCTTATAAAAACAGCTGGGATAATTCAGCAAAATGCCTATAAAAAAGCCATAATTGTAAAAAAACCGGTGAAAATTAAAGAAGACGGCAAATTTGTTGCTCTTATACCCTCTAAAGAGTTTGAAATCAGCTATTCAATAAATTTCGATAATCCGGTTATTGGTAAACAAAGAATGGATATAGTCGTTAATGAACACAACTTCATCAAAGAGATTAGTAAGGCAAGAACATTCGGTCTTTTGAGAGATATAGAATATCTTCAGGCGCACAACCTTGCTTTAGGAGGAAGCCTTGATAATGCTGTTGTTGTTGATGAATACGGCATTATTAACGAAGACCCGCTTAGATATGAAAATGAGTTTGTAAGACACAAAATTCTTGATGCCATAGGCGATTTGTCGATTATGGGGCTTGATATCAGAGGTAAATATATAGCTTATAGGTCAGGGCACGATTTAAACAATAAACTTGTAAAAGAACTTATAAAAAGCAGTGAAGCATACGAAGTTGTCGGAAATCCGAGAAGCGAAAAGGCAGCCGTGGAGTCTCTTGTTTGGAATCCTTTAAAAGCTAAAGCTTAAAGTAACGTTTTTTATTTCTTTATTGTGTGGGAACGATTTTAAAAAGTTTACATAATGTAAATTATCAGAACCAAA
Source organism: Desulfurellaceae bacterium (assembly GCA_015493995.1). Lineage (GTDB taxonomy): Bacteria > Campylobacterota_A > Desulfurellia > Desulfurellales > Hippeaceae > S144-51. The sequence continues at coordinate 4,663 of WGCD01000172.1, read as the reverse complement.
GTTAATGGAAACGAAACTCACCATCTTAAACTACCTTCGCATATATCAACCTAAAAACGGATATAGATTTTCTCAGGAGCCTTTTGTTTTAATGAAAAATATGGAATTAAAAGACGGGTGTGTGTTTTTAGACTATGGAAGCGGTTGCGGCATTATATCCGTTTTGGCTGCAAAGATTAACGGTAATTGTCTTGTGTATTCGCTTGAATCAAATAAAGATATGAGTCAAGTTATAGAACAAAACCGGCAATTAAATAATATGAATAATATATTTGTAATAAACAAAGCAGATAAATTAGAGGCAAACAGCGTGGATATTGTTGTTTCTAATCCTCCATATTTTTTAGAGGGTTCCTATAGAAAATCAAGGAAATTTTTCAATGAAAAGTTTGAAAGCGTATCTATTGATGAGATGCTTATGGATGTTAGAAGAGTTTTGAAAAACAGGGGTATCTTGAAGTTAAGCTATCACCCTACAAGGCTTGTTGAGCTGTTGTGTAAGCTCGATTTTTACGGATTTGGCGTAAAATATATTACTCCCGTATATGGAAACAGAAAAAAAGAGGCTTCATTTTTAATTGTGGAATCTAAATTAGGGACAAAAAATCATACGATTGTTAGAAAAGCTATATATTTAGAAGAGTTTCAATATTTTTAACCAAATTTTCAGCGGTTAAGCCTATGTTCTCTTTAAGAGTTTTTTGGTCTCCCTGTTCAATGAATCTGTCCGGGATAGCCATTATTTTAATCGGTATGTTAATCCGATTTTGTGCCATATAACTTGCTACAGAGGAACCAAAACCACCTATTGCGCTATTTTCTTCCATTGTTATTACGGCTTTAAATCTTTGCAATTTTTTCAGATAGCTCATATCCATAGGTTTTATAAACCTTGCATTTACTATCTCTGCGCTAATATTTTTTTCTTTAAGTGCTTCAAAGGCTTCAAGAGCCTCCTTAACGCAACTTCCTACGGATAGAACAGCTACATCTTCGCCCTCTTTTAGTATTTGCCAGCTTCCTATTTCAATATTTTTATCATCATACTCCTCTTTTAAGTCTATGGCTTCACCTCGAGGATATCTAATAGAAAAAGGACCCTTTTTGTATGAAACTGCCAAATCCAACAATCTTTCCAACTCTCTTGCATCCTTCGGTGCGCTTATTATCATATTGGGTATAAGGTTTAAGTAGGATATGTCAAAATTGCCTTGATGTGTTTCTCCGTCGTCGCCTACAAGCCCTGCCCTATCTATTGCAAAAACTACAGGAAGTTTTTGGAGAGCTATATCGTGAATAATCTGGTCGTAAGCTCTTTGCAAGAAGGTGGAATATATGGCAACAATAGGTTTTATACCTGATATTGCCAAGCCCCCTGCCATTGTAACAGCGTGTTGCTCTGCTATTCCTACGTCAAAAACCCTGTCAGGATAAGCTTTTTCTACTTTTTCAAGTCCTGTTCCCAACAACATGGCAGCAGTTATTGCAACAACATCATCTCTCTTCTTGAAAATATTCTCTACCTTGTTGGCAAAAACATTAGAATAAGAAGGATTGGCGCTTTTGGATTTAATCGGTTTTCCGGTTTCAACATCAAATTTGCCTACACCATGAAAGAGAGAGGGATTTTTTTCAGCCGGCTCATATCCTTTCCCTTTTGTTGTCAGCACATGAATAACAATTGGACCTTTAATGTGCTTAACGTTTTTGAAAATGGTTATCAAATCCTCTATTTTATGCCCGTTTATAGGTCCGAAATATTTAAATCCTAACTCCTCAAATAAAAGCCCTGGTGAGAAAAACTTTATGGATTCTTCTATCTTTCTTGCTATTTTTAGAGTTGGTTTGTGAACGATAGGCAGTGTATTGATAGCTTTTTCTATCTCGTTTCTCAGCTTATTGTAAACCGGTCCTGTCATTTTTTTGGATAGGTAGGTAGAAATGGCGCCCAAAGAGGGAGAGATAGACATATTATTGTCATTTACAACAACTATGAGATCTCTATCAAGGTATCCTGCATTATCCAACCCTTCGTAAGCTATACCGCTGGAAAGAGCACCGTCGCCTATCACAGCTATAATTTTATCATCAAGTTCTAAAATATCCCTTGAAATTGCCATACCTAAGGCTGCTGATATGGAAGTGCTTGAGTGCCCTACATTAAAAGTATCATAGACACTCTCTTCGGTTTTTGGAAAACCGCTTATGCCTTTATATTGCCTGAGAGTATGAAACCCGTTTTTTCTTTGAGTTATGATTTTATGTGCGTATGTTTGGTGTCCTACATCCCATACAATTTTATCTTTAGGCGTATTAAAGCAGTAGTGAAGAGCTAATGTGAGTTCAACAGCTCCCAAAGAGGAAGCGAGGTGTCCGCCGGTTTTCGAAACATTTGAGATAATAAAATCTCTAATCTCAGAAGCCAATGTCTCGAGCTCGCTTATTTTTAACTTCCTTAAATCCTCAGGATTGTTTATCTGTTCAAGTAGAGACATTTATTCTTATGGACACCCCTTTTAAATTATTTGATTTTTTTTAGGTATTTTTTTGCTATTTGTGCTTCTTTGGAGTTCGGATATGAGCTTATTGTTTTTTTAAGCAGATATTTGCCGTCGATATTATCTCCCAATTTAATAAAGGATATGCCCTCTTTCAAAAGAGCGGCAGGTATTTTATTGCTTTTGGGATAGGTGTTTATTAAATAGTCATAGCTGATAATAGCCTTGTCGTACTCACCTATGTTAAAATGACTTTGAGCAAGATAAAATATTGCATTAGGCAGATACTTTGATTTTTTATACTGCCTTTTAAAATTCTCAAAGGCATTTATTGCAGCCCTATATCTTTTTGTATCGTACAGTTTTTTGGCTGCAAGGTAGATTTGTTTATCACTAACTACAGCAGGTTTTTGCTTCTGTGCCGGTTTTGGTAAATTAGCAGCAGTTTTTTGCGCAATACCCACATTTTTATTTTTGGGCATAATATTAGTGCTTGAAGGTTTTTGTACGTTTTGGGCAACGTTACTGTTAACCTGTTTTTTTGGCATTTCAGGAAGAGTTTTAGCCGGTGGAATATTGTTGCTGTAAGTTTGATTTGAGGATGCATTTGGGTATGGGTTGGCTTGTTGGGGTATTGTCTGCACATTCCCTCTGTTGCCTGAATTTGAGGCAAGACTGTTCAGCCTTGCCTCAACAGCATCAAGCCTATGTGTTAAGTCTTGTATTTTTCCCAACAGCTCTCCGTATTTCACCAGCAAATCTTCCATTTTCAAATACAGGTTTGCCTGCTGCTGCCTCAAAGTCTGTATAGCTTGCTCGTTTTTTATCACCTTCGTTTCTATTGCATAAGGATTTTCCTGAGCACTGCTCACTCCTGCAAATAAAACAACGATAAAAAACAGAGGCGCTATGAATACGGAAGATAGCTTTAGCATTTTTACCTCGCTATTATAACGAAATGGTCTCTTCTGTTTTTAGCCCATGCTTTTTCATTATGTGCAGGGTCTAACGGTCTGTCTTTTCCATATGAAATTGTCTCTATTCTATCGGGTGAAACGCCTTGAGAAACAAGATATTCTTTTGCAGCCTTTGCCCTCTTTTCACCCAAAGCCAAGTTATACTCTTCAGTTCCTCTTTCGTCACAATTGCCCTCAACTCTAATTTTAATTGAAGGGTGTTTAAGCATAAATTCAGCCATTACGTCCAATACGGCAGGAACATTCTGTTTAATTCCATATTTGTTGATTGTTGTGAGGTTGTACTTGTTAAAATTAAAGTGTATATCTCTGAAAATAACCTTTAACTGTTTATCCGTGATGGCTTTTACTGCAGGCTGTTCTTGAGTTGTTGTTTGAGGTTGTTCAACCACAACCTTTGTAGGAGCTTTCTTAGCACATTTGTGCATACACATACAACCCGTACCCAAAAAAGATACGGCAACCAATGAAGCAACCACGACAGCGACTTTCTTTTTCATTTTTTCACCTCCGAAAATACTTTAAAATTTATTTGATAAATACGAAATGGTCTCTTCTGTTTTTAGCCCAAGCTATCTCGTTATGAGCCGGGTCAACCGGTTGGCTTTCACCGTATGAAACCGTATCTATTCTCTCCGGGCTAATCCCCTTCGCTACAAGGTATCTTTTTGCAGCCAGAGCTCTCTTTTCACCCAAAGCCAAGTTATACTCCTCTGTTCCTCTTTCGTCACAATTGCCTTCTATTCTTAGCTTTACGTTTGGATGTTTAAGCATAAATGCTGCAATAGAGTTTAATATCTCCACCGGGTTTTCGTTTATCCCGTATTGATTTATAGGCTCGATTTGATAGCTGTTAAATTGAAAATGTATATCTTTTTTTAGAGATTTTATTGCCTCTCGCAGTTGAGATGCACTTGAAATTTCATTTTGAGCGTTGCCATTTCCGTTAACATTAGGGTATTTGATGCTGCTTTGAGATACCTTCGTGGCATTTGTGTTTTGACCTGAGCCTTTCAGCATTTTACCCTTATTGTTCAATGTGGAGCAGCCGTTAAATATAAAAGCCACGATTACAATTCCAATAAAATAGAAAAAATATCTCTTCATCTTACTTTTCTCCTACTGAATTTTTTCACTCACACTCAAACCATTATACATATTATTATCTCCTGTTGCAATAGAATAGTG
>WGCD01000171.1 GCA_015493995.1 Desulfurellaceae bacterium | reverse complement strand
GTTTTGCCAAAAAACTGTCAGATGATTATGTCAAATAAGGTAAATATTGAACAAGAGATAAAAAATGCTGATGCGGTAATAGGAACGGTTTTGATACCTGGGGCAAAGGCTCCTCATTTAATCACTAAAGATATGCTTAAATTTATGAAAAAGGGAACCGTGTTGGTTGACGTTTCGATAGACCAGGGCGGTTGCTTTGAGACATCTCATCCGACAACGCATCAAGACCCTGTTTTTGAGGTTGACGGAATCTTGCACTACTGTGTTGCAAATATGCCCGGAGCCTATGCAAGAACGTCCACATTTGCGCTTATAAACGCTACAATGCCGTTCGGTCTATTGATAGCAAATCTCGGATGGAAGAAAGCAGCTTTAGAGCATAACTGCATAGCAAAGGGTATAAATGTTGTTGACGGGAAAGTTACCTGTAAACCTGTTGCCGAAGCTCACAACCTCGAATATACGCCTATAGAAACACTGTTGTAAACTTGTGAGGCAACCCGTTATAATTTTAGGACCGACAGCTATAGGGAAAACATCCGTTTCGATAGAACTTGCAAAAAAAATAGATGCCGAAATTATATCGTCCGATTCCGTGCAGATATATAAGTTTATGGATATAGGCAGTGCAAAACCTTCTATAGATGAGCAAAAGTCGGTTAAGCACCATCTTTTAGACATAAAATATCCCGATGAAATTTTTTCAAGCGGAGAGTTTGTCAGAAGCGTTGAAAACATAATAGAAGACATAAATAGAAAAGGTAAAAATGCGATTATTGTAGGCGGCGGAGGCTTTTACATAGATTCCCTGGTTTTTGGCATAGATAATGTCGGCAGGGTTGATGATAAAATCAGGAGATTTTTTGACGATATATGTGATGAGCTTTCGCCGTCGTATCTTTACAATTTTTTAAAAATAATAGACCCTGAGTGGGCAAATTCCATTAACGAGAGGGATTGTCAGAGAATCAAACGCGGTTTGAGCGTCTATTTTAGCTCCAAAGCCCCGTTAAGTTCCCTGTTTTCTAAGGATAGGCAAAAAAAAGGCTCACTGAGGTTTCAAATCTTTGTCCTCTATGCTTCTAAGGAATTTATCAACCGACAGATTGAAAAAAGGGTTGATAAAATGATTGAAAGCGGTTTCATAGAAGAGGTAAAAAGATTGGTAGATATGGGTTACGGCGGTTCAAACGCTATGAAATCCATTGGTTATAAGGAAATTCTATCCTTCTTAAACGGCGAGACGGATAAAGAAACGGCAATTGAGCTTATTAAGAAAAACACCAAAGCATACGCAAAAAGACAGTTGACTCTTTTTAGAAGCCGCTTTTTGGATGCCGTGTGGATTGATGTTGAAAAAGAGAACGCCCTTGAAGTTATGCTTGATTTTTGTAAGCCATCTGTTTGAGACGCTCTATCCTTTTTTCTGTTGGCGGGTGAGTAGAGAATAATGCCATCATACTTTTACCCTTAAACGGATTGACTATAAACAGATTTTCGGTGGCAGGAGAGCCTCTCATCCGTATTTGTTGAGAATATGTTTCCAATTTTTCCAGAGCATTTGCCAAAAAAAGAGGATTACCTGAAAATTCCGCCCCCGCTTTGTCTGCATCGTACTCTCTTGAGCGAGAAATAGCCAACTGTATCAACATAGCGGCAATCGGGGCTATAATTGCCATAGCAAGCAAGATAAGGGGGTGTCCGTCATCGTCGTCTTGAGAAAGCCCGCCGAATATGGCAGCCCATTTTACCATATTGGATAAAAACATTATCGTCCCGGCTATGGTTGATGCAATAGTAGATATTAAAATATCCCTGTGCTTAACGTGTCCCAATTCGTGACCCAAAACACCCATAAGCTCCTCTTTTGAAAGCAGCCTTAAAGCGCCTTCTGTGACTGCAACCGCAGCGTGTTTTGGGTTTCTGCCTGTTGCAAAAGCATTGGGAGCCTCTTGTGGAATGATGTACAGTCTCGGCATAGGAAGGTTTGCTCTTTTGGTTAAAAATTCAACTATTTCGTATAATTCTGGGTATTCTTGTTTTGTAACAGGTTGCGCCCTATACATTGAAAGGGCAATTTTGTCGGAAAAAAAGTAACTTGCGAAGTTCATAATAAGTGCAAAAAAGAAAGCTATCTCAAGCCCGGTTCTTCCGCCGAGCATATTTCCTATAAGCAAGAACAGTCCGGTTAAAAGCGTGAGAAAAAAAGCCGTTTTAAGTGTATTCATAATAGTCCCCCTTGAAACATAATACTCGACTACATAATATAGTTTGAATCGATATAAAGTCAAGGTAAAGAATAATTTAATTTATGTGCCGTAGTATTAAAAACTGCATCATTTCCTACCATACCACTAATCTCTATTTGTCAACTGATCACTAATTACTCATCACTTATCACCAATCCCAAATCTCCACTCAACCATTCGGCTATTTAACTGTTTTTCTTTTCAAAAAACACAATAAAATTATATTGCTCACAATGTCATTCACTTTCTTTATTTGCTCGTAACACAATTTTATTGTGTTATGGTTTTTGAAATAGAGCTTTTTCTTCCAGTTAAAAATAAAAGGATAAGTAAGGGTTTATTGTTCTTGCACCTCTTCGCTCTTTTATTGAATCCAAAATTATCTTTTTATCTGTGCGTTGTATATTTCACCAGTCACTAACCACTACTCACCTACTTAACTATTCAACCATTTAACCGTTTTTCACACCTCGCATGTTTGAAAAACGGACGGCAGATTAAAACCTCAAACAACGGATTATACTTTGAACAAATAAAGAAAGTGAATGACATTGTGAGAAGTATAATCCGTTGTTTGATAAAACCAATAGCAGTAATTTTTACAGATTGGTTTTAAGATTTTTATCTTTCCCCAGGTTCCTATTTCTTGCACCTGCGAGGTGTGAAGAAAGGGGTGCATTAAAATTTACAAAGAACGGCTTTTTTTATACAATTGAAGCCTATGAAAGAACTCGTTGATGTTCAGTCGCAAAAGGACACGAGAAATATATCTATAGATAAGGTTGGCGTTAAAGGCGTCAGGTATCCGATTTCGCTTTTGGATAAAGCAAAAAAGAGACAGCACACAATTGCGAATATAAATATGTATGTACTGCTTCCAAGCGATTTTAAAGGCACTCATATGAGCAGGTTTATTGAAATACTTAATAAAAACAGAGATTGCATAGATATAAAAAATATTGACAACATACTCTCTCAAATGAGAACAAAACTAAATGCCGAAAGAGCCTATATAGAGCTGAAATTTCCTTATTTTATAGAAAAAAAGGCTCCCGTCAGCAAAATAGAATCTTTAATGAGTTACGACTGCAAGGTTGAGGCAATCGGAGACGGGGTCAATAATAGAACGATTTTGAGCGTTATTGTCCCTATCACGAGCCTTTGTCCTTGTTCCAAAGAGATTAGTGATTACGGGGCTCACAACCAAAGGGGCAGGGCTACAATATCGGTTGAATTTAGTGAGATGGTTTGGATAGAAGAACTTGTCAGTGCTGCGGAGGAGTCTGCAAGCTGCGAGATATATGCTTTATTAAAGAGACCGGATGAAAAGTATGTAACAGAAAAAGCCTATGACAACCCTGTTTTTGTGGAGGATATAGCTCGTAATATTGCGTTAAAGTTAAAGGACGATAACAGAATAAAACACTACTCGATAGAGGTTGAAAATTTTGAAAGCATTCACAATCACAATGCCTATGCGTTTATAGAAAGATAATTTTAAAAAAAGGAGTTTATGGTATGGATGCTATAGGGGAGTTGCTTGGTTACGAAGACCCTGACAAAATGAGAGAATTTTTTAGGAAAAAGTCAAAAAAGCTGGAAAATAAGATAATGAAATTGTCGGATGCTGTTTCGGAATTTGTTGCAGAAAGCGATTATATGGCAATAGGCGGTTTCGGATTGGTGAGAATACCGACTGCCTTTCTGCATGAGGTTATAAAACAGCAAAGAAAGGTTGCCACCTGTGCCTTTTTTACTTCAAATTACGATACGGATTTGGTCTTGATAAACGGTATTATGAAAAGTGTCGATATGTCATACGGCATAGCCCTTGAGGCTTTGGGCAGCCCCAAAGTTTTGAGGAAGTATTTTGAAAACGGAGGAATAAAAGTTACCGAGTGGTCAAACGGGGCTTTGGCTTGGAGGTATAAGGCTGCTGCAATGGGACTGTCTTTTCTTCCGATTCGTTCTATGCTTGGAACAGATACCGAGAAATACAGTGCGGCAGAAGAAATAATATGCCCCTTCAGCGGTAAAAAATACCTTGCTGTGCCTGCACTTTATCCTGATATTGCGGTAATACATGTCCATGAAGCGGATATGTACGGTAATGCCCATATAAAAGGTGTCCTTGTTGCAGATGTTGATATTGCAAAAGCTTCCAAAAAGGTAATTATAACTGCGGAAAGAATAGTGGATACCGAGTATTTCAGAAACAATCCTCAAAATACGACGATTCCTTTCTATCTTGTTGATGCTGTTGTAGAGGTTCCATACGGCGGTTACCCAGCAGAGATGCCATATGAATACCTTTTTGATATAGATTACTTTAAAAGATTCTTGCAGGCAGCAGAGTCCGAGGAGACCTTTGATAAATTTATAAAAGAAAATATCTACGAATGTAAGGATTTTAATGAATTTATCTCTTTAAACGGCGGAGTTGAAAGAATTAAAGAGTTAAGAAATTTGGAGTTAGGATTAAAAGGGAGTGAATTATGAAGGAAAAGTACTATAACGAGATGGAGTTAATGATATGCGCGGCAGCAAGAATTTTCGAAGACGGCGTTTCAGTATCCGTCGGTACGGGTGTTCCCTGCGCTGCCGTTATGTTATCTCAAAAATTATACGCTCCTAACATACTTATTCTTTTTGAAGCCGGAGGCATTGCGCCGCTTCTGCCTTCTATGCCTATATCCGTTGGAGATAAAAATACGATGTATAAGGCTCTGCAAACAACCTCAGTTTCAGATGCCATGGAAATGAATCAACGAGGTCTTGTTGACTACTGCTTTTTAGGCGGTGCTCAAATCGATATGTACGGCAACTTAAACTCAACGGTCATAGGCTCTCACGATAATCCGAAGGTGAGGTTTCCTGGAAGCGGAGGCGCCAACGATTTTGCATCGTCTGCCTGGAGAACAATAATTGTTTCTCCGCACTCAAGCAGAAGATTTACGAATAATATTGATTTTATAACGACTCCGGGATATTTAAACGGACCAAACTCAAGAGAGAAAGCCGGATTGCCGCAAGGTACAGGACCTTACAAAATTATAACCAACCTTGCCGTTATGAATTTTGATAACGACGAGAAAAGGATGGCGCTTGAATCAGTTCATCCGGGTGTAAGCGTTGATGATGTCGTTAAAAATACAGGTTTTGAACTGCTGATAGATGAACATATTGAGCAGACAGAACCGCCGAGTGAAGATGAGTTGAGGATTTTAAGGAACGAGGTTGACCCATACAGGGTTGTTATAGGTAAGAAAGCACAATAAAGATTAAGTTATAAGCTGCTTAAAAACTATAAAAGCAGAGTCGTTACGGGCTGGAAAAACGATATTATCAACAAATCTATTATCATAACAACAAGAAAAGGAAAGACGGCTTTTGAGAGTTTAACTATGCTGCTTTCTGCTATGGCGGAGGAAACAATAAGACAAATGCCAAGAGGCGGTGTCAGCATTCCGATTGCAAGATTTGTAACAATCATCACACCGCTTGTAATAGGATTTATTCCAACTTGGGATAAAATCGGTGCTACAACAGGCACAAACAGAACGAGCGATGCCGTTGTTTCGACAAACGTACCCATAATAAGCAAAAAGAGATTAACCATTAAAATTAAAAGCAGTTTGTCGTTTGAAAAGCTTAAAAATGCCTTTTGAAGCATTATTTGAATGTTATTCATAGAAAGATACCAGGAAAAAACCGTTGCTACGGCAATAATTATTAAAATAACAGAACTTGTAATAATGCTTTCTATGGCGGATTTGTACAGATTTTTAAGATTAATTTCTCTATAAACAAATGTACCGACGATAAGCGAATAAAAAACTGCGCAAGCAGCGGATTCGGTTGCAGTGAATACACCGCCAAGTATCCCGCCTATAACGATAAACGGTGTGCCAAGAGCCCAAATTGAGTCTTTAAAAGCCTCGATAAACTCTTTAAGCTCAAATCTGTTCTTTCTTTGATATGCATTGTCAGCAAATATGACAGCTACAACAGAAAGAGATATACCTATCAATAAACCCGGCAAAAGTCCGGCTATAAAGAGTTTCCCTATGGATAAGCCTGTTATGAATCCATAGATTATCATAGGTATGCTCGGCGGGATAATAACGCCTATGGAGCCACCGCTTGCAACCACTGATGCTGCAAAATCCCTATTATAACCGCGCTTTATCATAGAAGGAATCAATATCGAACCTATTGCGGCAGTATCCGCTGCTGCAGAGCCGCTAACACCTGCAAACAACATACTCGATAAAATAGCTGAGATAGCCAACCCTCCTCGCAAATGCCCTACAAGGGATTCGGCTAACCTTACTATTCTTTTAGATAAACCACCCTGATCCATCAGATTTCCTGCAAACATAAAAAGCGGAACGGCAAGCAGCATATAGGAGTTAAGCCCGCTAAACATTCTTTGGTCAATCATATAAAGCGGCAGGTGTGATTTTATAAAAGCAAATGTCGTTGCTACGCCTATGGATAGCGATATCGGAAAAGAAAGCAGTATCAATATTATTAAAAGAAGCAGCAAAAGAATCATCTAACGCTCACAACTATGGAAAAAATATTGTTTAATATGTGAATAATCCATAAAAGAGAGCTGATAGGAACAGCCGAAAAAAAGTAGGCATACGGGATTTCAAGCGTAGCTGTTGTTTGCATTAAAAAAATAGGCATAAGTTTGAAGCTCTCAATAAAAACCAAAAGCCAAAATAGTAAAAAAGCAAGCTCAATTGTAAAGTTTAATACCTTTTGTTTTCTGCCTGACAATCTTTCAATGAAAATGTCAATCCCAATGTGGGCTTTATGTTTATAGGCTACAGCAGAACCCAAAAATGAGATAAAAACAAGAAGGATTCTTGATACTTCACCCGACCAATAGATAGAATCATTTAAAACGTATCTGTAAAAAACGGCTGCGACCATCAGTATTGACAGAGCCAGAAGGAGAAAAACAAGAAGCATCTCTGTCAATTTGTTGATTGTATCGCTTAGAGAAGATAAAAATCTTGAAACGGTTTTCATCTATTCCGTACTTAAAATTTCATCCAAATATTTTCTTGCCATACCTTTAAACTCACTCTTTAGAGGCGCTACCTTTGCTTTAAAGGAGGCAACATCCGGGTGTTCGTCAATAATCATACCTTTCTTTTTAAGTTGTTTTAAGAAAAAAGCTACTTGTTTTCTGTTGAGGTTTCTTTCATAAATCGAAGCCTCTTTTGCAGCTTGATAGAGCAGCTTTTGGTATTTTTTAGGCAGTGTATCATAAAACTTTTTGCTTCCTACAAATACAAGAGCGGAATAGACATGTCTTGTTAAGGATAGATACTTTTGAACCTCGTAGAGTTTATATTGATAGATAACGGCAAGAGGATTTTCTTGTCCGTCTATGACGTGTTGAGCAAGTTGCGTATAGATGGGCCAAGGCATAGGTGTTGGGTTTGCGCCGAGTGCTCTCCAGATTTTTATCTGCAGCTGGCTTTTCATAACCCTTATCTTTAAGCCTTTTACGTCCTTGACACTGTGAACGGGGCGTACTGAGTTTGTTAGGTTTCTGAAGCCGTTTTCCAAAAAATGAAAACCTATCAGGTCGGCTTTTTTAAATTGATTTAAAATACCTTGACCTATTTTCCCGTCAAGGATTTTGTCAACCTGTTTATAGCTGCTGAAAAGAAACGGGAATTCTATCGCTTTAATGGCAGGAACAAATTTATCTATTGGTCCTGCCGTTATCACGCCCACCTGAAGTGCTCCCATTTGAAGCTGCTGCAGAATGCTCGTTTCATTTCCGACAGAGCCGGAATGGTGTATAATTACTTTTATTTGACCGTTGCTCTCTTTTTCCACAATCTGCTTAAATTTCACGGCAGCCTTATAGTGAAATGTTTTAGGAGTCGTAACTATGCCGAGATTGATTGTGTAGGTTTTTGAAAAAGCCGTGCCGTAAGAAAACAGTAGAGAAATCAATACCAACCAAATTGTTTTTTTCATAACTCCCCCCAAAAAAATTAATTTAGAAAAATATAGACCAAAGTGTAAGTCAAGTCAAGCAAAGATACAAACCGAAAATGCGATATATGCATATAGATTTATTATCCTTGCACTTACGGTTTTTTGGGCTATAATGCAGATGTGTTTAAAATTGTGTTTTTTTAAGGATTAAAGTGGAATACGCAGTTGCTTTTTTTGTTGGAATTGTCTCAAGCATTGCCGGGGCGCTGCTCGGCATAGGCGGCGGGATAATAATCGTTCCGGCTCTTGTAATAATATTGAAACTGCCTATGCAAAATGCCATTGCGGTTAGCTTAGCAACCATAGTATCGACAAGCATACTGGTTACTTCTAAAAATATTAAAAACAACCTTATAAATATGGATATCGGTTTGTCCTTGGAACTTTCCACATCCATTTTCGCCATAGCTGCAAGTTTTATTGCGGTTTTGATAAATCAAAATATTTTAAAGGGAGCTTTCGGTGCTTTTTTGTTGTTTATAGCATATTTTATGTATAAAAAGCCGGAGGTTCAAAACTGCTTTGCAAAAGAAGGAGCGAAGTATTCCTACTTTGACCAAAAAATCAACAAAACGGTTTATTACAATATAGAAAACCCCAAGGCTGCCATAGCAATATCCTCTGCTGCCGGTTTTCTGTCGGGACTTCTCGGTATTGGAGGCGGTGTTATCAAGGTTCCTATATTAAACGGGGTTTGCAGGATTCCTATGAAAGTTGCAAGTGCTACAAGTTCAATGATGGTCGGCATAACGGCTGCTGCTGCATCGTTTGTCTATTTTCGGCACGGTTATATTATGCCAAGCCTTGTTCTTTTTACCTCTCTTGGTGCTTTTTTCGGCTCCAAAATTGGTTTGCATATTTCAAAAAACACAAAAAACGAAACGATTAAAAAGGTGTTTGTGGGCGTTTTGATCGTCACGGCACTTGAGATGATTATAAAGGCTGTCTTATGAGAATTTTATCGGATTTGCTGAAATTAAGCTTTTATTTCGGTATGACGTTTTTGTTTGCAGGGTTTTTGCATCAATACCTAAATCTTTATTGTTGTAATTTTAGCAGAATAGGTATTTTACTGCTTCTTTGCATTCCTTTGGCTTTTGTTTTCTTTCTCGGAGTTTTTTTTGGATATAGAAAAGAGTTTAAAAAGAGTTTTGTTGCTTTTATCCTTCTTGCCGTTTTGATAGGCAATATTTTTCTTTAGCGTTTAGTTATGAAAAAGCTGAGAATAGCTATAGTAGGCGGTGGTGCATCAGGTTTGATTGCAGCCAATGTTGCAAAAAAAGAGCACACAACAGTCGATTTATATGAAAAAAATCCTTCCATAGGCAAAAAGATTCTGGTTTCAGGAAACGGCAGGTGCAATATCTTTAATACATCAATATCAAGTAATAACTATTACGGTGAGGATACGTCTTTTGCTGTTAAAGTGCTGAAAAGGTTTGATTTTAATCTGTTTAAGGAATTTTGTTTAAATATGGGTCTGCTTCTTGATATCAAAGAAGACGGCAGAGTCTATCCTTTGTCGGACGAAGCCAAATCGGTTGTGAAGATTTTTGAGGCACATCTTAATAAACTTAATATAAACGTATTGACAAGCACACCGGTTTTAGAAATTAAAAAAACAAACAATGGGTTTACCCTTTTGAACGATGCCGGCATTCTTGGTGAATACGACAGGGTTTTAATAGCTTCTGGTTTGCTTGCAGCTCCTCAGCTTGGGGCTTCAAAAGACGGAGCTGAGATTGCGTTATCTTTCGGTCATCTGCTCAACCCTCCTTATCCGGCTTTGGTTCCCCTTGAACTGAAAGGCAGTCTGTTCAGGCGTATGGAGGGCGTTAAAATAAAGGCATCGATTGCTTTGTACGCCGACAGCAGGAAAAAGAACGAAATTTTAGGTGATGTTCTTTTTACCAAATACGGAGTCTCGGGTTTTGCAGTGTTGGATATATC
>WGCD01000170.1 GCA_015493995.1 Desulfurellaceae bacterium | reverse complement strand
TCGGCGTTTTCATAGATATAGCTAAAATCCGGTATAACTATATCCACACCGAGCATATCCTCCTCAGGAAACATCAATCCGGCATCCAACAGTATCATATCGTTTTCGGTTTCAAAAACGGTGGAGTTAATGCCTATCTCCTCCAATCCCCCTAAGGGTATGATATTCACGTAACTATTCATAAACAACACTCCGAAAAAACTTTATATAGTTCATTCAGGGACAACTCCTTCGGTCTTTTGTTTAAGTAATCTTCTATTTTATCCCCGTTTTTCATTATATTCTTTATATTGTTTCTAACCGTTTTTCTCGGATGAGAAAACAAAATATCCAAAAAATCAAAAAATCTACTGTCTATATCTTTGTTAATTGCGTTTTTGTTAAATGGTACAAATTCAACTACACTCGATTCAACCTTGGGAGGCGGATTAAAGGCTCCTCTTTTTACATTAAACAGCCTTTTTACCTTGCAGAACATCTGAACAAAAACGCTAAATTTTGTGTATTCCTTTATACCGGGTATGGCGACCGCACAATCCGCTACCTCTTTTTGCAACATAAAAACCATTTTCTCAACTTTTTCTTTCTGTAAAATCATATTTTTTATTATCCTCTTAGAAACGTTATACGGCAGATTTCCTACAACTACAGATTTTTCTTTCAGTTTGAACAGCGCTGCATCTTCTTTTTTAACTTCAACGCCGTGTTGCTCGAACCTCTCCTTTAAATATAGCGACAGATTATCGTCAATCTCCACAACCGTTATAGGAACATTCAACTCCAACAGATGTTCGGTTAAAGCTCCTCTGCCTCCTCCGATTTCTACAATTCTTTTGGCACTGCCAATTTCTTTTTTAATTCTATCAAGAATTCCCTCATCCTGCAAAAAGTGTTGACCTAACGATTTTTTTGCTTCCATCTTGCCATTCTGTGCGCCTGCCTTATGGCTTCCGTCAAGCTCTTATGGTTCGCCTTTAGCTTGCCGGCTATATCAAAAGCAGTACCGTGGTCGGGAGACGTTCTTATTATGGGAATACCAAGCGTTATGTTAACGCTGCTGTCGAAGTAGAGCGCTTTAAGCGGTATCAAACCCTGGTCGTGATACATAGCTATAAAGCAGTCGTAGTCCGTTCTTCTGTTTTTAATAAACAGCGTATCGGCAGAAAAACTTCCGTAAACATCTATACCCTCTTTTTTTGCTTCCTCTATGGCAGGTATGATTACATCCTTCTCCTTGTTGCCCATCAAACCGCCTTCTGAATTGTGCGGATTTAGAGCACTAACGGCTATTTTTGGTTTTTCTATTCCAAACCACTTCTTTATATCCTCATTAACGACCTTTATTGTCTGTAAAACCCTCTTTTTTGTAATTAGTTTCGGGACATCAGCCAAAGCCACGTGCGTAGTAACCAAAGCAACCCTGAATCTTTTGGAAGCAAGCATCATAACATAGTCTTTTGTTTTTGTCCTTTGAGCCAATATCTCCGTATGCCCCTGATACTTAAACCCCGCCATATTCATAGCCTGTTTGTTTAAAGGCGCCGTAACAATAGCGTCTATCTTTGAGTTGATTGCCGCATCCACAGCTTCAGAAACACACATATAAGCCCACCGTCCCGAATATTCGTTGAGTCTGCCGACTTCAAGCTTATTTATATCAAACGCCTCGTGCTGTATTATATTTATTTCTCCGTCTCTGTATTTTTCTTCTATCTCATCTACACTTTCCATAACATTTATGTGCATAGCCATTCCGAATAGATTCAAATAATACTCAAAAACCTCTTTTGCACCGAAAATAACCAGTCTGTCCTTCACGGTTGCTTCATATAAAATATGTTTAATAATTGTTTCCGGACCTACTCCTGAGGGGTCTCCCATCGTTATGCCTATGATAGGTCTATTGTTCATAATAAGATTCATCTACCACCTCGTAAAATTTATAGGATTCGGATTTTGGAGTTCCTTTTTTGGGTATATCCAAAGCTTTATATGCAACCTTCTTTTGCTTGAAAAATATTTCTATATTATCCGATATCTTCACCTCATAGGATGCCTTTGCCTTTTTTGAGTTGACATAAACAAAACCGTCTTCGCACATCTGCTTTGCGAGAGTTCTTCTTTTTATTATGCGTGTCTCCTTGAGGTATTGGTCTAATCTCATTTAAAAATCTCTATATCCGTCCTTGACTTAACCATCTTTAGCCAGCTTGCCAGTTTTGATTCTATTCTTTGCCCGAAGAGAATATTTCTTATTCTGTCTTTCATTGTTTCCAATGTGACATTTGCTCCTTTTTTACCTAAAATCTTAACTATGTAGTAAACATTGTTTGCCTCTATTATATTGCTGATTTCTCCGACATTCAGCCCTTTTAGTTCGCTTTGTATCTGCTTGTTGAAAGCCGATAACGGGATTGCCCTTTCACCTGCCGTATCCATTGAAAACTTCTTTTTCAAAGACATAAAATCAGCACCGTTTTGAAGTTGTTCATATATGCTGTTTGCCAATTTCTTGTCTTTAACCGAAATAATGCTCATAACCAAAACCGGATTGGTTTTAAACTCCTTTTTGTGAAGTTTGTAATACCTCTCTATATCCGTATCGGTTATATGAATTGTCGGAGCAAACATTCTCAAAGCAAACTTTCTTCTGTATAAAGCAAGCCTGATTCCTTTTTTGTAGTATTCTATGTCCAACCCGCTGCTTTCAACCTTTTTTAAGAACATATCAGGTGACATATTGTTTCTTGCTGCAAGGTTGTCTATATATTTCTCAACGTCCTCGTCAGTTACAACAATACCCGATTTTTTGGCATAATACATCAAAACATAGTCATCAATAACCTTATTCAACAGGGCTTTGGTGTTTTTAACCCTGTAAAATCCTGCTATATTTTCAAGCTCGTATGCCGTAATAGGCTGACTCTCCACGGTTGCCACAATTTTATCGACAACCACTTGAGCACCGAAAGAGGCTTTGAGCATAAAAAAAACAGATAAAAAAGCAAAAGAAATTAAAACTTTTCTCATTTTTGACTCCTTTAAAAACATCTCAAGCCATTATACCAATTAAGCAATGCTCTGCAAGATGTTTTTGACCATACGGTACGTATCTTCAAATTTTTCTTCTTTATTTTCAAAAAACAGAGAAGTTTCAGACACAAATCTTCCACCGTTTCTTTCAACGACCTTTATCAATTTATCTGTATCTATATCAGCATCTATGTAGAATTCAATTAAAATGCCCTTCTTGGATATGGATAAATTTTTTACAAAAGCTTTTTTAGCATAAATCTTTAAAACGGCTATGAAAAACAGGTTTTCAGCCTCAATCGGAAGTTTTCCGAAGGTATCGGATATCTCTTTTTTCACATCCTCCAACTCCTCTTCGGTTTTTGCGGCATATATCATTTTGTATATGGCAAATTTATCCTCCTCGTTTGCAAACTTGTCGTCTATATAGGCTTTATATGAGCATTTTATCTCAACATCACGCTCTTTTGGCATATTTCTCATTTCACCGATAGCCTCTTCTATCAAAGCCGAGTATGTCTCGAAACCGACAGACCTTATGCTTCCCGATTGGTCTTTTCCGAGAATGTTACCGCCGCCTCTTATCTCCATATCTTTCAAAGCGAGGTTAAAGCCTATTCCCCTTTCAACAAACTCCTTCATAAAATAGAGTCTCTTTTTTGCATCCACGCTCACATTTTTCGTAACCAAAAGATAGGCATAGGCGGTTTTATCGCCTCTTCCTACCCTTCCTCTCAATTGATACAAATCAGCCAGACCGAAGTTTTCTGCTGCATCTATAATTATTGTATTCACATTTTTTATATTCATCCCTGATTCTATAATGGAGGTGGAAATAAGTATGTCGAACTTACCATTGTTAAAATCTTCTATTGTTCTTTTTATGGCTCTGTTGGGCATTTTTGAGTGCACCACAGACTTCCTTGCAAAGGGCAAAAGATTATCAAGCTCGTTTTTAACCTGTTCTATGGTCTCAATTCTGTTGTGAACAAAATACACGCTTCCCTTTCTCGACAGCTCCTTTAAAATCGCATCTCTTATGACCGAAGTTTTTCTTTTCAAAACAAAGGTCTCAATCGGTTTTCTTTCCAAAGGCGGTGTTTTTATAACGCTTATATCAAAAATGCCGTTCATAGCCATATTGAGAGTTCTCGGTATAGGGGTTGCACTTAAATATATCATATCGATGTGCGGATACTTGGACTTTAAATGCTCTTTTATCTTCACACCGAATCGCTGTTCCTCATCTATTATCACAAGCCCCAAGTTTGAAAATTCTATCTTATCTGAATAGACCGAATGCGTTGAGATTAGTATGTCTATCAGTCCCTTTTTAAGCCCGTCAAATATCTTTTCTTTCTCTTTTTTTGTGGTGAATCTGTTTAATAGCGCTATATTAACGGGAAATTGAGCAAAACGGTCAACAAATGTTTTGTAGTGCTGCACAGACAGTATTGTTGTCGGCGCCATAAACACAACCTGCCTTGCATTAAACACCGATATTGCGCAAGCCCTCATTGCAACCTCCGTTTTGCCGAATGAAACATCGCCGCAAATCAGCCTGTCTGCCGGCGTAGGCTTTTGCATATCATTTTTTATATCCTCAATAGCCCTTGCCTGGTCTTTTGTTTCTTCATATTCAAACAGGGCTTCAAACTCCCTGCACTCCAACGTGTCAACATCAAACGGTTCTCTTTTTATCAACTGCCTCTTTGCGTATGTATTTATCAGCTCGGTCAATATCTTTTTTATGGAGCGTTTTATGTTCTCTTTGGAGCTTTTCCATTTGTTTGAATTCAAACTGCTTAAAGGTGCACTGCCGTGATACTCAAACACATTGTCGGAATAGTAAACAGGAACAAAAAGTTTATCCTTTTTTTCAAATTCAATTTCGAGAAAATCTTGTGTCTCATTGTCTATATCAAGTTTTTTTATTCCTCTGTATATGCCTATTCCGTAGGCTTTATGAACAACCTTGCAGTCTTTTATGAATGTCTTTGCCTTCGATGAGACTTTTTTTCTATGGTGCTGCAAAACCTGTCCGAACATATCTTCAAAACTAATAACTGCAAGCCTTTTCTTTTTATCGTAAAAACCGTTTTTTAAATACAGCTTTGAAAGATAAACGCCGTTTTTATCCTTTAAATCTTTTTGAAAGGAAACGCCTTTGTGTTTTAAAAATTCTCCGACCTTTTCCATTCTCAAATCCGAGGCGCAGGCTGTAACAACCCTGTTATTTTTTGAAAGCTCTTTTATCTTTTCTATCTTTTCATCTATGGGTATATTGTCTGCAAATACAGGTTCCAAATCATAGGTGCTCTCAAAGCGGCTTGCTGAAGATAAGACCTTATCCAGCTTGTCTTTTTCAAAATATATATCGAATCCGTACGATTTTTTATAAACCTCAAGGCTCTCTTCGACTTCTTTTTTGTAATTACCGTCAAAGTTAACAACAACCGGCAACCCTTTTATATTGTCGTAATCAAATAAAAACGTAAACGACGTCTCTTTTTTAAAATTCATATATCCATAACTATCCTCGGTTGTTTTAAATTCCATAGCCGGCAGTATTTCAGCCGATTCCATAGTTTTAAAAGTTCTCTGATTAGCTATGTAAAATTGTCT
>WGCD01000169.1 GCA_015493995.1 Desulfurellaceae bacterium | reverse complement strand
TTTTCACCTATGATTTTCACACCTGCTTTTACTGCCTCTTCAATCTCTTCTGCGCTTCTGGTTTTTGCAGCAGCCTCAAGCTCAACGCCTTCGGGAAGTTCATTAAGTAACGCTTTGACATTCTCCGCAATCATTTCAAAACCCCCTAAAAAGGTAAGTAGGACTACCCATAATCTTTTTTTTATAATTGTCAAGTGATAAAATAA
Organism: Desulfurellaceae bacterium; assembly: GCA_015493995.1. Lineage (GTDB taxonomy): Bacteria > Campylobacterota_A > Desulfurellia > Desulfurellales > Hippeaceae > S144-51. Next base: position 13,707 of record WGCD01000169.1, on the reverse strand, counting down.
GCAAAGAAGCATATGGGGGTTTAGTATCTGGTGACAGTAGTATGAAGATAGCGCTTTGCATACCAATAATCAACTTGAAAAAGGTGGTTTTTTGTATATTATCATAGCAAGGTGAGAAGTTTTTTTAAGAATTACCACAAAGAAGGCAGATATGAATTTTTTGTTTAAGTATTTAAAAGATAAAAGTATTGTTGAAAAGCTAATTATAATATATGCCATATCCATTGTTTTTATAGGAATTGTAGGGTATTCATACTACATATACGGCAGCATCAAAACACTTAAAGAAGATGTATCGATTTACAAAAACAAACTTATAGAATCAAAAAAACAGCTCGTTAAAAATATGGTCAATGTTGCCATAAACGGGATTGACAATTTTTACAAGGAGGCTAGAGACGGAGATATATCAGAAGGTGATGCCAAAATAAAGTCAATCAAGCTCATATACTCTATGCGCTATGATGTTGAAAAAGGACAGGCGAACTACTTATGGGCAAATACCGTTGACGGAATAATGATTACTGACCCGGCAAAACCGTCCTTGAACGGAAAAAGCGTATGGGATTTTAAAGATAAAAACGGTGTTTACCTTTTTCAAAGGATGGCGACGGTTGTAAAATCTCAAGGTTCCGGTTTTGTCCACTACTGCTGGAACAAGCTCGGCGCGCCGAGAAATGAATGTATTTCAAAAATTTCTTACGTCAGACTGTTTTATCCATGGAAATGGATTATAGGCAGCGGTTTTTATTTGGACAGTATAAACAAAGATGTCCAAAACTATGTCTCAAGAAGAAAAAGGGATATCTTAAAAACAGTTGTTTTGAGTTTTATTCTTGGCGGTGCTGCCTCATTGATAGCAGGCGTTGTATTTGTAGTGGTTATATCCAAAATGGTTTCATATTTGAAACAGGTTGGAAAACTCTCGGAAAAACTCGTAGGTGAGAATATAGACGAGGAGATTATGCTGCCATACCACCTTAACGACGAGTTGGGTTATCTGATTAGCAACTTTAATAAATTCATAGACGAAAACTATAAGCTATCACAATTTAAAAGAACCATAGAAGACGACGTCAATATAGAAGCTGTTTACAAAAGAATAGAGATGCTTATGCACGACGAGTTTGGTTTTGAGGAGTTTAGTATATACGAGGTCAACAACAGCAAAAACGCTCTAAAGCAGGTTGTCTCTTATTCGGATAAAATGTTCTGTAAGCAGGAGATTCTTGTAGATTCAAGTTTGTGCAGAGCGGCAAGAACGGCAAAAGAGATTAACTCCTTTGAAGATGAAGATTTGTGCTTGAGTTTTGCATACAAAACAGAGAAGAAGCACGTTTGCATACCTTTAATGATAGGCGGAAGTGTTGGAAGCGTTGTTCAGATTATTTTTGATAAAAATACAGATTATGCCGGCATCAGAGGAAAAATTAAGGAAGCAAAGAGATTTTTGACAGAGGCGAGCCCGGTTATTGAAGCAAAAAGGCTGCTTGACCAATTGAAAGAATCAACGTTAAAAGACCCGCTTACCGGTTTATATAACAGACGTTTTTTGGACGAGTTCGCACCCACTTTTTCGGCGTCTGTTAAAAGAAGAAATTCCAAAGCAGGTATTTTGATGTGCGATATAGATTTCTTTAAACAGGTTAACGACGTTTACGGTCACAACATAGGCGATAAGGTTTTAAAGATGGTTGTCGGCGCAATAGTTAAAACAATCAGAGAGGCTGATATTGCCGTACGATTCGGTGGTGAGGAGTTTCTTATTATGCTGCAGGATACGGATGAACAACTAACACAGGAAATAGCTGAAAGAATTAGAAAAAATGTTGAAGCATCAGAAATTTTCACATCTGGCAACTCAATAAAAAAGACCATTAGTATTGGCTATGCCATATTCCCTGCTGATTCTGAGAACCTCTGGCAGTGCATAAAATACAGCGACGTTGCTATGTATAAAGCAAAAACCGCTGGCAGAAATAGGGTTATCAGATTTGAAAAATCTATGTGGGAAAGCGACGAGTATTAGTCCTTTGTTTTCGCATAACCTCTTTATTTCTTGAAAAGCAGGCTCTATTATTATATCTTAATGGTCAATAAAGAAACGGGGGCTTGTATGTACGAATGCATTAGGAAAATTAAAGAAAAAAAGATTCAAAGGCTTGAAAACGAGATATTTTTGGTCTCTGAAAAGCATATTCTAAAGGCAAGAAACGGTGACGATTATGTCGGTTTGAAACTGAAAGACAAAAGCGGAACAATAGATGCCAAAATATGGAACAATCTTTTGCACTTAAAGGATAAGTTTGAGGAAGGAGACTTTGTAAAAATCACCGGTGAAAGCAACTACTATAATGACAATTGGCAGATTATAATAAAGAGTGTTGAAAAAATAGGTGACAAAGACATAAATAAAGCTGATTTTTTACCTGCTTCAAAAAACAATATAGAGACGATGAAAAACGAGTTGTTTACAATTATAAACGGAGTAAACAATCAATCTTTAAAAAAACTTCTTTTAAGCATCTTTGATGATAAGGCGTTTATGGATAAATTTTGCGTTGCCCCTGCAGCTAAAACGATGCACCACGCATATGCCGGAGGTTTGATTGAACATACGGTTTCCGTTGCTAAATTGGCAAAAGAGATGGTGGAATATTATCAGGGCATAGATAAAGACCTGCTTGTTGCCTGTGCTTTGTGCCACGACATAGGCAAAGCCTATGAGTTGGACGCACTGACTTTCGGTTATACGACTCAAGGGAAATTGATAGGTCATATCGTTTTAAGTTATACAATTGTTCAAAACAAAATAGAGAAATTCGGATTGATTTCAAAGGAAAGGGCTCTCAATCTTTTGCACTGCATTTTAAGTCACCACGGTGAGTATGAATTCGGCTCACCGAAAAAACCAAAAACCAAAGAAGCCGTCTTGTTTCATCTGATTGATATGCTGGATTCAAGAATGCAGCCGGTTTCCGATGTTGAAATAAGCAGTAACTCAGGTTGGAGTGATGTTGTTAAAATAATAGGAAAAAGTATATATTCACCAAAAAAATCCAATGAACTCTTTTAAAAAATATATAGCCTTCGAAGGAATAGATGCTTCAGGCAAAAGCACCCAAGCGCAGATGTTTTGCGATTTTTTAAAAAAAACAAATCACAACGTTTTTTGCACTAAAGAACCGGGAGGAACGGGCATATCAAAGAAAATCAGAAGGATTTTATTGGAGGATAGGCTTAATCCAAAAGCCAGATTTTTTCTGTTTTTGGCTGACAGGGCAATACATATTGAAACATTGAAATCATACCTGAAACGCGGATATGTTGTGAGTGACAGGTGCCTTTTTTCGACAATAGCCTATCAATCTTTCGGCGAAGGGTTGGAGTTGAGGTTTATTGAGGAATCCAATCTGTTTGCCACGCAAGGTTTGCTGCCGGATGTCACATTTATCATAGATATAGACCTCGATACCATGCGTAAAAGGCTTACAAAAAGGGATGTTATAGAATCAAAAGGCGATGAGTTTTTTAAAAGGGTTATAGAGGGCTATAACTATATCGCCGACAGATTTGACAATGTTTTTAAAATCGACGGCAGGCAGCCCGCAGAACAGGTTTTTGAGGATATAATAGGTATATGGAACACAATTTAGAAAGATTTAACGTATTTGCTATGGATAACGCCGGGTTGGAGGATGCACTTTTGTTTGCAAAGCAGCTCGGTATAGAGCATCAAAATACGTTTACATACGAACAATTGAAGATAGAAGATGTGAGAAAAATTAAAGATAAAAGTTCAATAGCCGTTAACGAAAAAGAGGCTTTCATTTTCGGAAAAATCGGTTTTGATGCCCAAAATGCTCTGTTGAAGCTATTGGAGGAGCACGACAGATTCAGGTATTTTATATTTTACAAAACGGACGATATGCTTGATACCATACTCTCAAGAGCCCAGAGCATTAAAGTTAAACAAAGCAGGCAAAAAAACGAGGAGTTGCTTGAGGCAATAAAAACGGGTGAGGCAAAAAACCTCGTACTAAAGGCGTTTGAAATGCAAAATCTATCGAGAGAGGAGATTGCAGACATTCTTCAAAATATTTCAAAAGAGTTGTCGTCAACGAGCTTTTTTGATAAATCGAATATGATAAACAGAGAGCTTTTTAGGTTTAAGAAGTTTAATTTTAATCAGAAGATTTTTTTGTTTTCTCTGTTTCTTAAATTATCCGGGGGCGTTTAGTTATGAATTTGGCACTTATAGAGTTTAGTAATGCGGGTCAACTGTATCCGTTTTTTTACACCGATATGGAGCTTAAAGTCAAAGACAAGGTTGTTGCGGAATATGAAAGAGGTATAAATATAGGAACTGTTATGAAGCTGCAGACAGTCGGTGATATTAGTGACGATTTACATTTTGTACTAAGGAAAGCTACAAAAGAGGATTTGGAGATATACGCAGAAAATTTGGAGCTCTCCAAAAAGGCATTTGAGGTTTGCAGGCAGCAAATAAAAGAGTTTGAGCTGAATATGAAGTTGGTGAAAGTTGAGTATATGCTTGATAGAAGCAAGATTGTCTTCTATTTTGTAGCGCCCGGCAGGGTGGATTTCAGAAATCTCGTCAAAAAACTTGCATCACTGTTCAAAACAAGAATAGAGATGAGGCAAATAGGCGTAAGAGACGAGGCAAGGATAATAGGAGGGTTAGGCTTATGCGGTGACGAGTTGTGCTGCGCTCGTTTTTTGAGGACGTTTAACCCGGTTTCTGTCAAAATGGCAAAAGACCAGAATTTAAATATAAATGTCAAAAAAATATCGGGAGCTTGCGGAAGGTTGATGTGCTGTCTGTGGTACGAAGAGGGTATGTATGAGGAGTTTATGAAAGTAGCCCCGAAGCTCGATTCATTTGCCAAAGCTGGTGATGTTGAAGGCAAGGTTGTTTATGTGAACCCGATAAAAAAGACGGTAATCTTGCGCAATAAAGAGAATTTGATGGTTGAAGTGGATGTTGCCGATATCCGAACAATACAAGAAAAAGGAAATAGAGGAGATGAAAATGGAGAAGAAGAATCTAAAGAGTAAATACTACATAACAACGCCGATATATTATGTTAATGATGTGCCGCATATAGGGCATTCATACACAACAATCGCTGCAGATACACTTGCTCGCTACAGACGATTTTTGGGCGATGAGGTATTCTTTTTAACCGGCACGGACGAACACGGTCAGAAAATACAAAAGACATCCAAGGAAAAAGGGCTCAAACCCAAGCAGCTTGCCGATAGAGTGGTTAAAAATTTTCAGAACCTATGGAAAAAACTCGATATTACCAACGATTTTTTTGTAAGGACAACTGACGATTATCATATAAAGTGTGTACAGAAAGCGTTTGAAGAATTGTTTAACAAAGGCGATATTTACAAAGGAGAGTATGAGGGGTGGTACTGCATACCCTGCGAAAGCTACTACTCGGAGATAGAAATAGGAAAGGACAGGTTGTGCCCGGCTTGCGGGCGAAAGGTTGATAAAGTCAAAGAAGAGAGCTATTTTTTCAAACTTTCAGCCTATCAGGATAGGTTGCTTGAGTTTTATGAGAAGAATCCGAATTTTGTAATACCCAATACGAGATTTAATGAAATAAAGAGCTTTGTAAAAAGCGGCTTGAAGGATTTGAGTGTGACAAGAACCTCTTTTGATTGGGGTGTTCCGGTTACATTTGATGATAAACACGTTATTTATGTTTGGTTTGATGCTCTTCTTAACTACGTAAGTGCCATAGGTTGCAATAAAGATAACGATAAATTTTTAAATATTTGGCCGGCTGATGCTCATTTTGTCGGAAAAGATATTTTACGTTTTCACGCCGTCTATTGGCCGGCTTTTTTGATGGCTTTAGGCTTAGAGCTGCCAAAACATGTGGTTGCTCACGGGTGGTGGACGGTTGAGGGTAAAAAAATGAGCAAATCTCTCGGAAACGTTGTTGATCCTAACGAGATGATAGAGAAATACCCGAAAGATGCATACAGATATTTTCTTTTGAGAAATGTGCCGTTTGGGCTTGACGGCGACTTTTCGGAAAAAGAGCTGATAGAACGTATAAATTCCGAACTTGTAAATGATTTGGGTAATCTTGTCAACAGAAGCTTGACGATGATTGAAAAATACTTAAACGGCGTAACAGAAAAGCCAAAAAGCATTGTTGACAACTCGTTGGAAGAAAAAGCCTTTGAAACTTTCGAGAAAGTTAAAAAAAGTCTGGATATTTTTAGATTTGACGAGGCGCTTTCGCACATATTCGAATATGTACGTTATGCAAACAAATACATAACACAAAAAGAACCTTGGAGCCTTAAAAAACAGAACAAAACACCACAATTAAACGAGGTTCTGTTTAACTTAACAGGTGCTATAAAGTTTTTATCGGGTATAATTTCAGCCTTTATGCCGGATACGGCAGATAAAATATGGAGTCAATTGGGTTTTGAGGATTCTATAAAGAATTACGACTATAGATTTTTCCTTGACTTTGGCTCCAAAGAAAAGCTGAAAATAAACAAGCAAGATGTTATTTTTAACAGGATAGAGGAAAAAGAGGAAGAAGATAGTAAGGAAGAAAAAGCCAAAAAAATCAATATAGACGAATTTTTCAACGTTGATTTGAGGGCTGCAAAGGTTTTGGATGCACAAAGTGTTGAAAAATCTAAAAAATTGATTAAATTATCAATAGATATAGGGGAGAACAAACCAAGAACACTTGTTGCCGGCTTAAAGGAGTACTATAAGCTGGAGGAACTGGTGGGCAAGACGATTATTGTCGTTGCCAATCTAAAACCTGCCAAGCTTATGGGTATTGAATCAAACGGTATGTTGTTGGCGGCAAAAGACGGTAAATCTCTTGGGCTTCTAACCGTTATGGAAGATGTGAAGCCGGGAGCAAAAGTGGGATAAAAACAGGAGGTATGGGTGGTATCGATAGACTCATCCAACCCCATACTGTACTATAAGTTAGACCCGGGAGAGTGGGGCTCAAGTGCCCCGGCTTCTGCGGCAACCTCTGTCTCGAGAGTATCTTCGCACGAATCCTCAAATATTGAAAGGTTTGAAAATAAGGCTGCAAAAGAGGGGTGCTACGTAATTGCAAAGGATTTGTATTTAAACTTCAACAAACGCGGAGACTATTTGGCAGCCACAAGCGGTCGTTCGTCCGTTGAGACATACTGTCCCAAAAAAGAGGAAAACGAAAGGGTAAAAAGCGACCTGTCAAGCAAAATAAGTTCAAAGCTAAAGAAATATATCTACGACGAACTCAACGTCAAGATGCTTCTTAAAGACTCCAAAAATGCCACTGTAAAAAGCATATACGAAAGGGATTTGAAAAAAATAGAAGCAAGAAAGATGGAGCTTGAGCAGAAAAAATTCAGGTTATATACTCAGGTTACACTGCTTTTGGCTCAGCATCTCAATGTCAATCCCGATATAATCAATCTGACAGTATAGAAACTCCATTTTTGTCAACATTATAACATAATTGTTATAATAATTTAATGTAATTTATAACTGAATATTCGATATTTGCTTTTTTAATACCATAGGAATGTTGTGTGCTATTGAGCTAAAAAAAATGTATCGGAGGTTATCGATGAAACGTTTGTTTGCATTACTTGCTCTATTCAGCTTAATTCCTATGGCGGCTTTTGCCTCAACAGGTGCTATAGACAGCGGCGATACTGCTTGGGTTTTGATTTCTGCAGCTTTGGTTATGATGATGACACCGGCAGGGTTGGCAATATTCTACGGCGGTATGTCAAGGAATAAAAATATATTGAATTCCATGGGTATGTCGCTTGTTACCTATGCTGTTGTAAGTGTTTTATGGATTATATACGGCTACACCCTTTCGTTTGGGTCTGATATATCAGGCATTATAGGTTCTTTGCAGTATTTTTTTATGAATGTTGATATACACAAAGCTGCAAGCGGAACACATGTCAGCATTTTGGCATTTTCAGCTTTTCAATTGACATTTGCAGCGATAACTACGGCGCTTATTAGCGGTTCCGTTGTAGAGAGAATAAAATTTTCTTCCTGGGTGGTCTTTAGTATTTTGTGGTTCAGTTTGGTTTATGTTCCTCTTGCACACTGGGTTTGGGGAGGCGGTTGGTTAGCAAAAATGGGTATAGCCGATTTTGCCGGCGGACTGGTTGTTGAAACCGCATCCGGTATATCCGGTCTTGTTTTTGCTTTGGTATTAGGACCAAGAAGGGGATTTAAAAAAGTAGCTATGCCGCCCTCGTCGATAGCTCTTACGATATTCGGAGCCGCTATGCTTTGGTTCGGTTGGTTCGGGTTTAATGCCGGCAGTGCCGTATCCTCCGGGGCATTGGCATCTAACGCCTTTTTAACTACAAATACGGCTGGAGCTATGGGTGCTGTTATCTGGATGGTGCTTGATTGGATTATTCATAAACATCCAACAATGCTTGGAGCTGCGTCAGGGGCTGTTGCCGGTCTGGTTGCAATAACACCGGCTGCCGGTTTTGTTAACAATATGGGAGCGGTTATTATAGGCGCTGTGGCAGGTATAATCAGTTGGTTTGCAACCGGCTATTTGAAATATAAATTGGGATACGACGACTCTTTGGATGTTTTCGGCGTTCATGGACTCAACGGTATCTGGGGTATTATAGCTATAGGTTTTTTGGCAGACCCGAAAGTCAACTTTGCTAAGGGGCTGTTGTACGGCGGAAGCCATCAGTTATCCGTTCAAATTATAGGGGTCATTTCAACAATAGCCTTTGTGGCAGTGGGAACATTCATAGCTGCAAAAATCACGGGTGTGCTCACAAACGGTCTGAGGGTTGCAGAAGAGGATGAGATAAGAGGTCTTGATATAGCCGTACATACAGAAAAAGGATTTGAACTGTAATAAATCAAAAAAAGCATTAATGTTCTCAATAAAAATAAAGGCGGAAGATGTAAAAACGCTTCCGCCTTAAAACGATTTTTAATAAATTCCGTTTGCTTTCCAATATTGTCTTATGCTGTTTTTCAGCGATTCAGGCAGAGGAACATATATTAGTTTTTCAGCTGTTTTATCTCCGTTTTTGAATGCCCAGTCGAAAAACTTTACAACGTTCTTATTTTGTTGAACCTTCTCTTTGGCGAGCAGCATGAAAGTAGCTCCCGCTATAGGCCAGGAATCATCTCCGGGTTCGTTCACAAGCCACAGGTAATAACCCTTTGAGCTGTCCCATTTAGCGTATTTGGCAGCAGCTTGAAATGCTTTTAGTGATGGCTCCACAAATTTTCCGGCTTTGTTTTTTAGCGAGATATAAGCAAGCTTGTTCTCGGTTGCATATGCAAGCTCAACATAACCTATGGAATTTTTAACCCTTTTAACATAGTTTGCAACGCCTGGATTTCCCTTGCCTCCAAGCCCCTTAGGCCATTTAACAGCCTTTCCTTCCCCGACTTTGTCAGCCCAATCGGAAGATACGCTTGACAGGTATGTAGTAAAAATAGCTGTTGTGCCTGAGCCGTCAGACCTGTGAACAACCGTTATTGGTGCATTTGGCAGTTTTAAACCTCTATTTAAGGCTTCTATCTGCGGGTCATTCCACTTATTTATTGAACCGAGGTATATTTCAGCCAATACCTTGCCGCTTAATTTCAACTCACCCGGTTTTATTCCGTTTAGGTTTACGATAGGAACCACTCCGCCTATTACAGCCGGGAATTGAAGCAGTTTGTACCTGTTTTGCTCACTTTTTTTCAAGGGAGCATCGCTTGCTCCGAAATCCACAACACGCGAACTGATCTGTTTGATTCCTGCTCCCGAACCTATAGCCTGATAGTTAATTTTTACCCCTTTTGCGTGATAATACTGATAAGCCCAAGCCGAATAAACGGGATACGGAAAGGTTGCTCCTGCACCTGTGATTGTATTACCGGCAAAAACGTTGGGGGTTGCCAATAACACAACCACTCCAAGAAGAAACAGGTAAAGTTTCTTCAACATAAAAACACCTCCTCAAAGAATTTGATTATAAGTATCTACTGATTTATCGAAATAATGTTGTGAAGATGTCAAAATTTTGTAAAAAGACATATATTGGTAACAAACACAAAAAAACCCGAGCACAAATTAAATTGTGTTCGGGCAGATAGTTGTTTTAGATAAAACTTATCAGGCTGTTTCTATTTTTGCCGCATCTTCCAAGTTTAGTTCTTTAATGGATATTTCCCTCATTTCCACCTTTCTTATTTTACCCGTTACGGTCATAGGGAATGAATCCGTAAATTTTATGTAGCGAGGTATTTTGTAGTGGGCTATTTTTCCGCTGCAGTACTCTTTGATTTCCTCTTCGCTCACTGTTTCTCCGGCTTTAAGCTTAATCCAGGCGCAAACCTCTTCACCGTATTTAACATCAGGAACACCTACAACCTGAACGTCGGCAACCTTCGGATGGGTGTATATAAACTCTTCTATCTCTCTCGGGTATATGTTTTGACCGCCTCTTATTATCATATCTTTTATTCTTCCTGTAATTTTGAAATAGCCGTCCTCTGTCATAACCGCCAAATCACCGGTATGCAACCATCGGGATTCATCTATAGCCTTTTTTGTGGCTTCCGGGTTGTTGTAGTAGTATTTCATAACGTTGTATCCGCGAGCGCATAACTCTCCTTGTTCTCCAGCCGGTAAAATCTTACCTGTTTCGGGGTCTATTATCTTTACCTCAACAAACGGTATTGCCTTTCCGACCGTTTCCGTTCTGTTTTCTATCGTATCGTCTGCTGCAGTTTGCGTTATGACGGGGCTTGCTTCTGTTTGACCGTATGCAATTTCAACCTCTTTCATATTCATTTCGTTGTTTACGCGTTTCATAACCTCAACCGGGCAGGGAGAACCTGCCATTATTCCGGTTCTCAAGCTGCTTAAATCGAACTTCTTAAACTCAGGATGCTCCAGCTCAGCTATAAACATTGTAGGGACACCGTGAACAGCGGTACATTTCTCTTTTTCTATAACCGTCAGTGTTGACAGCGGGTCAAAATATTCCGAAGGTATAACCATAGTCGAACCGTGCGATACGCAGGTAAGGTTGCTCATTACCATACCGAAACAGTGGTAAAACGGAACGGGAATGCACAGTCTGTCTTTATCGGTAAACCTCATCAGTTCACCTACGAAATATCCGTTATTCAGAATGTTGAAGTGTGTAAGAGTTGCAGCTTTGGGAAAACCTGTTGTTCCCGATGTGTATTGTATGTTTATGGCATCGTCAAAATCAAGCGTTGCCTGTCTTTCCTTAAGTTCATCATCCCCGACCTTTGTTGAAAAATCCAGAACATCTTTCCATTTAAAAATGCCGGTGTGCTTTTCATCGCTTATACATACGACATTTCTCAAGAAAGGGAGCTTATTTGAGTGTATTTGCCCCGGTGTGGCACCCCTTGCAAAAGGAGCAACCTCATAAAACATATGCAGGTAGTCTGAGGTTTTAAAGTTTTCTATCATTATCAATGTGTTGATTTCCGACTGTTTTAAGGCATACTCTAACTCCGTCGTTCTGTAAGCAGGATTTATCGTAACCAACACGGCTCCTATCTTTGCCGTTGCAAATTGAGTTAAAACCCACTCGGCATTGTTTGTTGACCAGATAGCAACCTTGTCACCCTTTTTTATGCCCAAAGCCATCAAACCTTTGGCTACGGTATCAACCTCTTGTTTAAAGTCCTTATAGGACATTCTTATATTTTGGTGTACACTGACCAGACAATCATTATTTGCAAATTCTGCGGCGTTGTCATCCAACATATCTCCTATGGTTTTTGCTATAAACTGTTTTGTAGAACCCTCAAAAGCATAGCTTAACATAATTACACCTCTTATATTAGTCCGTTATGTTCTTTTTTGCCCGATTTTTTTTCAACTTCCATCCTTCTTAAAACCGCTCTTTTTATTTTTCCGCTTATTGTTTTAGGCAGTTCTTTTACAAATTCTATCTCTCTGGGATACTTGTAGGGCGCAGTCTTATTTTTCACAAAATCTTGAATATCTCTTATTAGCTCATCCGACGGTTCGTATCCTTCTGCCAGAATTATAAAGGCTTTGACTACATTTCCCCTTATGGTATCGGGAGATGCCACAACTGCACTTTCAACAACAGCCGGATGTTCCTGGAGAGCGCTTTCAACTTCAAAAGGACCTATTCTGTAACCGGAAGATTTGATGACATCGTCAGCGCGTCCGTAAAACCAGAAATACCCGTCATTATCCTTATAAGCTCTGTCTCCGGTAAAATAAAAATCACCTCTGAAAGCCTCTTCCGTTGCGACATAGTCTTTGTAGTAGTTTTTTGTCAAACCTACAGGCTGGTTGGGCTTTACTCTTACTGCTATATGCCCCGGCTCTCCCACAGGCATATCGTTTCCGTCGTCATCAACAATTCTCACATCAAAACCGGGAACAGGCTTTCCCATAGAACCGTACTTTATAGGCATGCACGGGTAGTTGGCGACAAGAAGCACAGATTCGGTTTGTCCGTACCCGTCGTAAATAAGGGTGCCTGTGGCGTTTTTCCACGCCTTAATCACCTCCGGGTTAATCGGCTCTCCGGCAGACGTGCAGTGCCTTAAATCCGAAAAATCGTATTGACTTAAATCTTCCTGAATTAACATTCGATAAACTGTAGGAGGGGCGCAAAAACTCGTTATTCCCTGTGTTGTCAAAAGTCTCAAGGTTGTCTTAGCGTTAAACGCCCCTTCTGCATTTTGCATAAACACAGCAGAACCTATTAACCATTGGCCGTACAACTTCCCCCAAACGGCCTTCCCCCATCCTGTATCTGAAATAGTCCAGTGCAGGTCAGTTGGTTTTAAATCGTGCCAATACTTTGCAGTAATTATATGCGCCAAAGCGTAAGATTGCTCATGCATAACCATTTTGGGATATTTTGTTGTTCCCGATGTGAAATATATCAATAAAGGGTCTGTGGATTTCGTAGGCTCAACATCATCTTTAGAAAGTTTATCCGATGCCATATCCATCTGGTTTTCAAATGATAGCCACCCTTCCGCATCGCCGTCTATAACCATTTTATATTTTAGAGTTTCACTTCCGTTTTTTATTGCTTCGTCAACCTTTCTTGCGTTGGATGCAGATGCTATTGTCATCACAGCATCGCCTTTTCTAATCCTATATTCAATGTCTTCCGGCATAAGTATGTTGGGAGCCGGTAAGGCAACGGCACCGACCTTGTTCAATCCGAGCATAACAGCATACCACTCCACGATTCTCGGAACCATCACGAGAACCTTATCACCCTTTTTTATACCCAAAGACAGAAGAACGTTTGCAAATTTATTGGACATTTTAGAGATATCCCAAAACGAGTATTTTTTTATCAACTTTCCTGTGGTATTAGCCCAGACCAAAGCCAATTTCGTCCTATCTTGCGCCCATTTATCCACCACGTCGAAGGCAAAGTTGTAATATTCCGGAACTTCCAATTTAAACTCTTTAACCTCTTTTTCGTAATCGAGCATATTGTGTTGAGACATAAAAACAACTCCCCCTATTGAATTTTTTGTAACTCTACACAAAAATATGAAAAAAGTCAATAGATTATACAATAAATGCAACGCAACAAATGAGAAGTTTTATATTAGATTAGTAACTTATTTATCTAAAACAATAATGT
>WGCD01000168.1 GCA_015493995.1 Desulfurellaceae bacterium | reverse complement strand
TCGTTGTTTCATACGGAAAGTTCTTGCCGGATAACATTTTAAGCATACCGCCCTTAAAAGCCGTCAATATACATCCCTCTTTGCTGCCGAAATACAGAGGTCCGTCACCCATAAACTACGCTCTTTTAAATGGTGACAAATACACAGGTGTTTCGATAATCGACGTAAGCAGCGAAATGGATGCCGGGGATATCTATATGCAGTGGGTGGAAAAAATTAACGAAAACGATAACTATGAAACTCTCCACAACAGGCTTTCAAGGATAGGCTCTAATATGGCAGCATGCGTGCTTAATGCCGTAGAAGAAGGAGTCAAACCCAAAAAGCAAGACAATACAAAAGCCACTTACAGTAGAATTATTAAAAAAGAAGATGGCAAGATAGATTTTAAAAAAATGGATGCTGAAACAATAGTGAATATGGTTAAGGCATATTACGGGTGGCCTACCGCATATTTCTACCACAAAGGCAAAATGTTTAAAATATACGAAGCAAAAAAAATAGATGAGGATGCAGAGGCGTCCGCAGTGGCAAAGCTAACAAAAAAAGAGCTTGTTATAGGGTGTGCCAAAGGTTCTTTATCTGTAAAAAAAATTCAACCGGAATCAAAAAAACCTATGGATATAAAGGCTTTTCTTGCTGGATACAGGTTTGAAGTCGGCGAAACTATCGGGTAGTTTTTTCTATTTCTCATCGATATTTTTTATACTGTCTTTCTACTGTTCATACGTTTCCTTTTTTGCTTTTTTAGGTTTTTTGTTTTTCTATGACAAAAAACCAGCTTTGAAACTTACCTTTTTTTCTTTTTTTCCTTTTGTTGCGTTTTTATATTCTGGTGTTTTCAAAAGCCTGTTTATCTATTACGGACTCAACTTTTTTATATCGTTGGCTCTGTTTTTCATTCTTGTTTGCTACCATTTCTTTTACATTTTTCTTCCCGTTTACATCAACAAAAAGCTAAAGTTGGGAATTATTTTTCTGCCCTTTTTGTTTGTAGCATTCGAATATCTTAAATCAAAACTATTTTACGGACTTCCTTTGGGAAACTTTAATCTCCTTGCGTGGAACATACCGCTATTTATTAAATCCGCTTCTTACTTCGGACCTTATTTTGTAAGCCTGGAGCTAATTCTTGCCAATGTTGCACTGTATATGCTTTTAAAAAAGGATATAAAATTCATTCTTCCGCTTGCATTTGTTGCTCTTTTTTTGTTTATACCGATAAACAAACCAAAATATTCCTTTACCAAAACAATATCAATTGTTCAGGGAGGCATTCCGCAAAATGAAAAATGGGAGAGTAAATTTCTAAACAGAAACCTGAATATCTATATTAACGCAACAAAAAGTTTGAAAAGTGACACTGTTTTTTGGCCTGAATCCGCATATCCCTATATATTTGAAATAAGCAACAACCCCTTAATAGGATTTATGAAAAACAAAAAATTCAGTTTAATAAGCGGCGTTGTAAGAAAGAAAAAAACAAAATACTTCAACAGCGTGGTTTTCATAAAGGGTAAAAAACTACAATTCTACAACAAGCAGATACTCGTTCCTTTTGCCGAGTTTTTACCGTTAAGAAGCATTACGGACAAGATTATTCCCAAAGAGATGGACCCGGGGGATTTTTCAAGGGGTAAAAGAAATGTTGTTTTTAATGACGGAAAATTAAAGGTAGGACCTATGATATGCTACGAGGAGGCATTCGGTTCTATTTCAAGAAGATACAAAAACGAAGGAGCTAATCTGTTGGCAATATTGACAAACGATGCATGGTTTTCAAAAACACCGACATTCTATCTGCTTGGAAGAAATGCCGTATTCAGAGCCGTTGAGAATTCAATATGGGTCGTGAGGGTTGCAAATAACGGCATAAGCGAAATAATTTCTCCAAACGGCAGTGTGATTGCAAAACTAAAACCATACAAAAAGGGCGTTTTGACAAAAAAAGTAAAAATAACCGTAAGCGGTAAAACACCGTTTGATAGAGGAGGCTACCTTTTCCCCATAGTCTTAATCGCTTTTGTCAGTTTGTCGATTTTTTATAGAAAATATACAATCCGAAAATCAAAAGTATGATATCGGGAAGCCATATAGGCCAGATAATTCCGTAGTTTTTAAACACGGACTCGCCGAACATTTCAAGAATATAAAATATAAAAAATATCGACATACTTACGATAATGCCGGCACTCTTTCCGCTTCTTGCAAATGTTATCCCGAATACAAAGCCTATAATCGACAAAAAGAAGACGCTGAAAGAGAATACCAACATCTTGTTAATTTTATACAAAGCCTCTCTGTTGTGTGTTTTTTTGTAATAATTTAACAGTTCGTCTATATTCATATATCTTGTGTCGTTCTTTTTTACGATGCTTTTTGAATTTTCATTAACAAAAACGGATATTTTATAGTTTGCAACCTTGCCGTATTCCGTGGCGTTGTCCTTTGTGTTGTATATACGGGCATCTTTAAAATTGACAACAACACCAAAAATCGCATCCTGAAAATCGGCTTCTTTTGCAGTTATGATGCCGTTTTTGTCTGAGTAAAAAACACTATAGAGTTTCTTTTTATCGGGAGATATGGAGTCGGCATACAGCGTTGCGCCGTTTAAACCCGTATAGAATATTTTTTGCTTTAAGCCCACATATATCCTGTTTTTAAACGCTTTGGCTATATCCGTTTTGTAGGTTAGTTTTGATTTATACGCCAAAAATGTCGTATCGTAAAAGAGTATGGCAAATATCAATAAGCTAAAAACAAATGCGGGATAGTACAGCCTTTTTAAAGATATACCCGAGCTTCTCAGGGCTATGATTTCTGAGTTGGCGGAAAGCTGCGTATATGTAAAGTTCACGCTTAAAGTCAAAGCCATAGGTATGGTAAAAATAGATAAAAAAACCAAGCTGTCCCAGAGTATCCTTCCCATTAAAGAGATGTTAACGCCTTTTGCAAACAGTATGTCGTATATTTTTATTAAATTGCCAAGCAGCATTATCAGCGTTGTTACTGCAAAAGAGATTATGAAACTCAACGCTATGCTTTTTAGTATATACCAATCTATCTTTTTCACTTAAAAGCCGTACAACGTTTTAAAAAGCCATTTGCCGAAAAACAGGTATAAAACTGCAGCACAAGACAGATACGGACCAAACGGCAGTTTGCTTGCCATATCTTTTTTGCCCGCCATTATCAACCCCACACCGATGATACTACCCAAAAAAGAGGAGACAAACAGCGTAAAAAACACACCTTTAATACCCAAAAAAGCGCCTATGCCGCTTAACAGCTTTATATCGCCTCCGCCCATAGCCTCTTTTTTAAAGACAATCTTACCCAAAACGGCAACAATAAAAAGAACAGTAAAACCTGACGCAGCGCCTATTATAGAGCCTTTTATACCGAGCTTCAGAAAATACGATAAAATTATACCGAGCACTATAAGACCTATGCTTATCCTGTCGGGAATTATGTAATATTTGCTGTCTATAAAGCTTGCGACAATTAACATATAGGAAAAAATCAAGTAGATGGCAAACTCAAAAGAGTAGCCGTATTTCAAAAAAAGCGCTAAGGCTGTGAACCCGCTTAAAAGCTCAACTGCAGGATATATGGGCGATATGGGGTGTTTGCAGTATCTGCATTTACCTTTTAGCATAATATAGCTCAAAACCGGTATGTTGTCGTACCATCGAATCCTCATATTGCAGTTCGGGCAGGACGAAGGCGGATAGACAACAGACTTGCCTATCGGAATTCTATAGATGCACACATTAAGAAAACTGCCGACAACGAGCCCGAATATGAATACCAAAATAGCGCTTGATACCATCATTTCTTTGTTGAGAACATATAAGCTATGACTATGCTAATTATATACAGCAGTATTAACGGTCCTGCCATAAGAAATTGAGTGAAAACATCCGGCGGTGTCAAAACGGCTGCCACTATAAAAATGATAAGCAGAGCATAATCCGATTTTTTTATCAAATCTTTTGCATTTATCATTCCCATTCTTGATAAAATAAACGTAATTATAGGCAGCTCGAACACCAATCCGAAAGCTGTCAACATACGCAAAAAAAGAGACATATATTGTTTTATGCTCGGCATTGCAGACAGCTCCTTACCGCCGTACCTCAAAAGAAAGGAAAAACCGATGGGTAAAACTACTTTATAGGCAAAAATCACACCGGACATAAAAAAGAGGGTGAAAAAGAAAACAAAGGGAATTGCAAACTTTTTTTCCCTCTCTTTAAGACCTGGTTTTATAAAAAGCCAAATTTGATAAAATGTAAAGGGTATCGTTATTATTATGCCGGCAACCAAAGCCGCCTCAAGCCTGACCCAAAAGGCTTCCGTAACACCCGTAAAAATGATTTTACTTCCGTGCGGTAGGGCTTTTTGAAGTGGCGCTATCGCTATATTCACAATCCTTTCAGAATAAGATACAGAAGCCAAAACACCTACGATAATACCGCCGACAATCCATAGCAATCGAATCCTAAGCTCCTCTATATGCTCAAGGAGCGTCATATTGTTGGGGTCTTTTCTATTTCTCTTTTTCATCTTCATCCAAGATTTCTTTCCATTTTTCTTCCATATCTTTTTTAATGTTAACTTCGTCTATATCTTCTTCTATCTCTTTTTTAGCTTCATTTATTGCATCCATAAAACTCTTATAAACCTTTGCAGCGCCTCTTAATACCTCCGGCAGCCTTTTAGGACCCACCACAACCAAGGCTATCACAAGTATGACAATAAGCTCAGAGCTTCCGACAGATAACATACAGACTCCTTTTTTTCTACCCGTTCAAGTTAATAAAAGTTGAGCCATTTGTCAAACTTCTTTATCCTGTTTAAATAATAAGAAAATACACCGAAAATAGAGGAAAATCTATAAAAAGGTTCTTATTTATGGTAAGTTTTCATAAGTTCGATTCCTTTAAAACAACCTGCCCTACCTCAGAGCTGGAAAATTACTGCAGAAATTTAATGAACTCTATCTCTTTTAGAGGTCTCGACATAAGGT
>WGCD01000167.1 GCA_015493995.1 Desulfurellaceae bacterium | reverse complement strand
GCGGGTGTGAGGTTTGTAAAAATAGCGGTTTTTCAGGAAGAATCGGGATATTCGAACTTCTTGACATAAAAGAGGAAATAAAAAGAATGATTATAAAAAAGCGGACGCAAAAACCATTAGAGAAACCGCTGTTAAAAACGGTATGAAAACGATGCTCGCAGACGGTATGCAGAAGGTAAGAAATAAAATAACAACACCAGAAGAGGTGCTGCTTGCCACGAGGCTTTAAATGCCAACATTCAAATATACTGCCTACGATATAAAAAGCAGAAAAAAAGAGGGAACTATAGAAGCGCAAAGTAAAGATGCGGCTACAATTATTTTAAAAAAAAGGGGGCTTTTTCCTCAAAGACTTGAAAACATTTCATCAACAAAAAAACAAAATCTTACAGGCTCTTTTTTATCAAAATATACAACAGGAGGAATATCTCAAAAAAACAGAGCCGATATGTTTTTTCAACTTGCAACTTTGATTGATACAGGTATAACGCTCACGGAAGCCTTGGAGATAACCGCTGAGCAATCAGATAATAATAAAATAAAAAACGCTTTAAAAAGTGTTAAAGACAGAGTCAGCGAAGGTGTTAAGCTATCCGCTGCACTATCAAAATATGAGGACATTTTTTCAACTGCGTATGTCAGAATGATAGAGATTGCGGAGAAAACAGGTAAACTGTCCGATATACTATTCAAGATAGCATCGCAAGAAGAAAATAAAAGCTCTTTCAACCAAAGAATTGCTCCGGTTATTTTATATCCCGCATTTATTTTGACACTCGGTTTGGGAATAGTTAGTTTTCTTTTGGCGTATGTTGTTCCTAAAATGGAAAAAATATTTGAATCGTTCCATAGAAAATTGCCTTTTATAACAAGATTACTTATTGCATCCGGTATTTTTTTAAAACACTACTTTGTGCTGATTATTGCAGCCATCCTTATATTAATAGTCATTCTGCGTTTATTGTATAAAAAGAACAGTTCTTTTAAGAAAGCCACAGATAAAATATTGTTGTCTATTCCCATTTACAGAAAAATCGCAACGTCACAATTCACATCCGCCTTGGCTTTTCAATTAAACGCCGACATTCAATTGGTCGAAGCTGTTAAAAATAGTGCTTATGTTGTAAAAAACAGCGTATTTATAGACTTGTTGGAAGAAGTTGCACAGAAGATAAACACCGGTGTTGCGATTGATACGGCATTTAAAGAAACCAACCTGTTTGACTCTATGTTTATAGCAAGCCTTGCTATGGGTACAAAAACAGGAAGGCTGCCCGATTTTATTGAAAGAATTTCCGGTTACTACGATAGAAAATTAAGCGCCTTGCTAAAAACTACGGTTGCATTAGCCGAACCTGTTGCCATACTTTTACTCGGACTTGTTGTTGGATTTATAGTTATGTCGATAATGGTGCCTCTATTCAACATAAACCAGCTCGTCAAATAGTCTAAAAAAAGCTCAACCTTCCTGTCTGTTTAAGTTAAAATCCGTCAAAAAATTTAACTTCTTAATAGTTTATAATCTAAACATATCAAGCAGCTCGTCATTAATTTCAACATCGGCGATGCCGTTTTGGGTTAATACTCCAAAGTAATTTTTAACCTTTTCAATAAGCTCTTCACCTTCCATATAGTCAAAATTTACTCTTTCCAAAAATAGCTCCGCCCTGTCAATTGGCTGTCGCATTATATCAAACGATAGTTTTGCAGCCTCTTTCTTATTCTCCTTAACCCAAACTATTGCTTTTTTCAGTTCATCTATAAACATTTTAGCCACTTCAGGGTGCTGTCTTGCAAACTCTCCTTTAAAAACAACACCGGCGTTCGGGAATTTACCAAACCCTTCGTTAGCTCTATTCCACAACTCGTTGTAGGAAACAACGGATATTTTTTCTTTCCTGTCACGCATAATCTTTATGGCATAACTTGCTTCAGGCTCTCTCAATACAACGGTTTCTGCTTTTGATTCCACAAAGTCCCTGTATATTTTTTCAGGTCTGCCAAACGGTTTTCCGTAAACAAATTCAAAATCATCTGGGTTCAACCCTTCCGTTTTAATCAGGTATTTTGTAATTTTGGCAGGCGGAGCCTCCTCAAAGAGAGGAAGGTGTATTCTATCACCTATTAAATCTTTAAACCCGCTTATATTTTTTTTGCTTAACAAAACGAAATTATCCCAGACAAAGAGTCCGGGAATCTTTATGTCGCTGCTTTTTAGTTTGACAGCGGTTATAACTGCAGAAAAACTGATATCTGCTTTTTTGTTGGTAATCCATGCAAGGTGTTTTTCTGTCTCTTCCCATACTTTCAACTCTTTTATGTTAATCGTATTTTTCAAATTTTCAGATTGCAAAAGCCTCATAATAATCGGGTATGCCACGGGTGTAGCCGATTGTATGACGACATCCACCTTCTCTTTCTCCAACCTTTTTTCGCTTTCTTTATCAGGTTTTTTATAGAAATATACCCAAAATTCAGATTCTCCTTTTTTGACCGTTTCATGCTCAAATCCCATTTCGGTTAACATATTTATCATAGGATACGGTTCAAATCGTTGAACAAGCGCAAAACCTTCTTTCTCCTTAATTTCGTACGCTTTTTTCATAATTATATCGAACGGGTCGTGATCTGCATTTCTAACGTCCAACACATCAAAAGAGTTTTTCCTCTCCTTCCAGGAAAGAATCTGCTGCTCTTTTTTAGGATTAAAAATAGAGATTCTGTACTCCCTGTTTTTTTCAATATTAAATAAAAACTCAAGACCTTTTGCCACCTTTAACAACTCATCGGGTTTTTCTGTCGAAATTACGATGATATTCTCACCGGGTTTAAGGAGAGCTACCTTCTCTATAAGTTCCTCCATAGTATCGTTGTTGTATATGTACAGTTCATTGTTTTCCGTCCAGGTTATATCAACACTTTGCAGACCATCGTCTTTGTTTTCTTCTATGCACTCCGGCATTATCTTTAAAAGCTCCTCCTTAGTTCCCAAATAGTCATTTATCGTATGCAATATTTCACATATGGAAAGCCCCGTTACCTTCGCGGCATCGTTGAAGTTTGCAAATCTTGCAAGTGTATTGTATAAAACCGGATTTTCCATTCTTTTAAACTTTGGTGACAGTTCCATTAATATATCCTTCAAATCAGGATATCTGTCAAGTGTCTCTTTTATGTTGGAGGAAGCCAAAACAACCTTTGCATTTTTAATTTTTTTCTGCTCGCTTTTAGATATTGCATTGACCGGGCAAACCTCAAGGGCTTTTGCGCACAGTTCCTCTTCTTGTTTTGTTGCAGGTTGTTTTTTAACGTATGCTCTGTTATTCTTGATACTGAAATTGTCTTCGGCTACACCAACACAAGCCCTGCACCCTATACATTCATCCGATACATTGTATCTACCCATAAAACACCTCTTCCATTAAAAATTTTTCACACCCAAGATGCAGTCTAAAAGTAACTATTTTACTAAATATTTCTTTGATTTATATCAAGTTTGGTAAAAATTTTGATTTTTTGACTTAT
>WGCD01000166.1 GCA_015493995.1 Desulfurellaceae bacterium | reverse complement strand
TCTCTATAGATATCGATCCAGAAGAGATATACAGACTCATCTCTACTCTTCAGAATAAAGTTCATGGAAAGAATCTTATTTTCTTCATCGACAAGTGAAGAGATAATCATTGTACCTTCATTATAAAGAGATTCGATAATATTCAAAAGAGTTTTATTGAGAAAGTTTTTGTCTCTAATATTATTCACGACCATCTCTTCTACTATCTCTTCTATCTGGCTTCTTGGGAATTTGTTTGAATTGACATCATAGACGATGCATTCAAGGTTTGAATGCTTTTTATAAAGGCGTTTCAGTTCACTTCGCTGTTTTGACGACAGATAGTCAAAGTTGTCAAAAAGATTCCGTTTTGGGCCCATCTTTTTAAAAGAGACCGCATTGCTTTGATAAATTATCTTTTTATAGTCAAGCAAAGAGGAAAAGAGTCCTATATGCCTGTTTGTCTGAGCGATGTTTTTAAGTTCGATGCATGCTATTTTAGGTTCATTTTGTATCGCTTCGGCGATTTTTTTCATAACTTCATGATATTTGTAACTTTTAATGTCCGGATCGACTAAGAAGTCGCTGTAGTCGGAGTGTGTATCGGCAATAAACCTTAAATATCCTGCTTTGTCTATCATCATCGGGCATATGGCGAGCGGAGCGTTTATGGAAGATTCATAAATGATTATTATATAAAGAAAATTTGTTTTATATGCTTTGCTGTACCACTCCGTATTCCATTCGAAAGATGCGAAAGGTAGCAGGTCTGTTTTTTCATATAGCTTATGCCAAGTTTCTTTGTAGGAAAAAAGATCTTTTTCGGTTGAGATTATATTGTAATTCATTTACTTTCCCCGCGCTTTTTATACATGTAGACCTGATAGTATAGTAGCGCAAACCAGAAAGTTGTTCCCTCAAAGCCGTTTACGCCGAATAGAAAAGACTCAAAGAAACCCGAAAGGAAAGGATAAAGCATCATTACAAGAAAAAGTCCGTTTCTTGGTTTAAATAAAACAGACTTGCCTACATAGTAGATAAGAATTAACAGCAGTGTCACTCCAAATGGGATGCCCAACTGGATAAAAAGACCGATAAACGAGTTATGAGGGTTTACCGCGAAATTAACATCACGTCTTAAAACGCCGGAGAGCATAACAATCCTATCCGAAAGGTGTGCGTAGTGATCCAAGCCGTGTCCTTCCAGGGGGCTCTCCTGAATAGACTTTAGCCCCAGTGCGAACTCCATGTCTCTGCCTGCAAGAAGATCATGCTTTTCGCTCGAAGATATTAGGCGGTCTATGCCTGTTGTAAACCCGTAAGATGTAGCGACTTTATTTACTCCTATCAAAAGGATCGCGGCGGTCAATATAGTGACGATTTTCCTAATGGAAACTCCACCCTTTAAAAGGTAACCAAGTAATATTCCACCTACGGCGGCACGTGAACCGCTCATGAAAGCCATGCTTATAAAAAAAAGCAGAAGTATGTTTTTTTTCGGACCCTTTTTGAGATAGAAAAGGGCGATTGTGAACGCCAGTGCCGACAGGAAGCCGAGAGAATTCGGGTTGTTGAAAGGCCCTGTGTATCTACTGCCGAAGTCGTGGTTTGCCAAAAGGCCGACAATAAGGACAACGCTGGAAATCACCAACATATAAAGAGGATACTTTTTTTCCACGTAGTCGAAGTTATAGTATAAAGAGGCGGCAATCATACCGAATATCGCTGTTTTTAGAACAATATATTGTAGTCCGAAGAGTGAATGATCGAAAAGAAGCCAGTAGAGAATGTATATAATTATGATAAGATGAATAATTAAAAAAACTTTATTGAAGAAAAATTTATTAAATGCAATCATAAGTATGATGGAAATGCCCATTAGGAGGTAGATCGGATCTCTGAAGTTTACAGGAAGAGAGGTTTGCTGAAGTACCTGAAGTGTCCAAAGAATAATTAAAAAATATTTTGTAAAAAAATCTAATATATTTAATCTTGGCATTTTAAAAGCTTCTCTTCATGCAAGCAATTTCTTAGTTTAAAGCGAACAGGGTTCCTCTTCTTTCTTATCATAGCCGCTTTTCTATTTCAAACTTCAGCCTGTCGCTAATGGGCTGATTATAATCGAGAGTATCTTCGAAGCTCTCGTCTTTTTTGAACATCTTCACCCTATGGGTTCCCGGAAACCAGATGGTCGGCATTCGTCCCAGATAGGAAGC
>WGCD01000165.1 GCA_015493995.1 Desulfurellaceae bacterium | reverse complement strand
TCGTTAGTCAATATATTTAGTGCATTAAAGTTTAACTGCCACAGATTTTGAGACAGAGAGTTTTTTACGGATTGTTCAATCCGTGTTAGCTCTATATTTAGCCCTGTAATTTCGTTACGATATTTGCTATAAACATATATGGATGAAATGATTAAAGAAATAATCAAACCGAAACTGACAATATAAAACGAAAATCGCCTGGCTACTTTACATTGTAAAATAGAGGAAAATTTGTTTAATGACAATAGCTTTTTCATAATAAGACAGACTATTCCTTTTCTGTACTACTAATAAAGCGGAACAACGCCGGCGTACTTTTCCCGAATGCGTTTATAAGTTCCGTCTCTTTTCATTTCTTCTATAACTCTGTTGATATCTTTGACTTTCTTTGCAAAAGGAGAATCTTTTCTTATTAATAACCTAAAAGGAAGTTCTGCAAACGCAGGAAATATTGCAACAATATTCCGATAGCTTTTAGCCAACGGACCTTTAAATGCTCTTTTTCTCAGCAGAAAATTATAAGCATTAAATCTAAACATTATAAAAACATCCACCCGTCCTTTTGCCAACATATTAAATGCGCTCTCAACACTCGGTACCCATACTATATGTTTGATTTGATATTTTTTATATTGCTCTTTTGTCCACCCCGAACCAATGGTATCGACCAGTTTAAAACCTCTTAAATCTTTAAAAGAATTTACCTTCAATATTTTACACGCCTTTGGATTGTCACGACGGAAAAATATGGTCTCGACAATCTTCCAAAGCGGCTTCGTTGCAACCGTGAAAGTCTGCCGCTCTTTTGTATAAACCGTAACCATACCGTCAGCCTCACCGTCTTTGACCATCTTTTGAGCTCTTGCCCAAGGATATACCTCTTTTTTCAATGGGATATCAAGACGCTTGAACACCTCGGTAAGAATATCATTGAATATGCCGACCGGCTTACCGTTTTTTCCACGATAAATTGCAGGCCAATAAGCTTCATCATCAGCCCAAACAAAGGGCCTTCTGTTGGCAGCATTAGCCAAGGTCGTTACGGCTATTAAAATAGCAATAACGAGAAAAATTTTTTTCACTTAATTCCTCCACATTAATATATTTAACACACTTTTAATATAAAACTTTATGGCACTAAGTCAAGAAATATTTTCATTTAACAAAGTCTTAAGAACATATAAAAAGGATTGATTTAATTATCTCACGTAGTATATATAAGGTTCTTTCCACTTTCTTATGGGTAAGGCACACCGGTGTGTTGGTGTGATTCCCTGCGTGGTCACGCTTTTTAAACTCTAAAAAGCAGCATATAAACAAAAACGAGCAAGAAAAAGAAGAAATAGCCAACTCCAAGAAACTTAACCAAAAAGGAGTTCTGTTTGTCAGGATAGCGGGTAACATAGATACGGTATGCTATTAAATTGGCGAGAGAACCTATAAGATTGCCGTATCCGCCAACGCTCACCCCCCACAAAAGCTCCTTCCACGCCTTTGTGAAATCCGCCAAAAAGAGCGTTGCCGGAACATTACTCATAAATTGGCTCAAAACGGCAGAAATAATAAACACAGAACCTTTGGGAACGGATGTTATGTGAATTATCTCTTGCAGGTTATCCGTAAAGCCAAAGAACATAAAAAATATACCAAGCAGAAAGTAATCAATCAAAAAAAGCCTTCTTTCAAAGATTGCTGCATAAATAATAACGGCAAGTGTCACCCAAAACGGCAAAACTTTCAAAACTACAAGAATTATGACAACAAGCAGAAAAATATAAACATACGAGCCTTTTTTTATCTCTATCTCTTTGACTTCGACAACATCTTTTGCAGACCTAATAAAAACCGTTATTAAAAAAATAGCAAAAGCGGAAATTACTGTAAACGGATAGATAGTTTTTACAAACTGCGAAAAATTCAGATTGTAAAACCAATAGATAAACATATTTTGAGGATTTCCGCTTGGAATAAGAGAGCTAAAGGCGTTTGCTGAGATTGCCTCCATTATGACAACCAAGTCCTTCTGCTTGATATCCATAACAAGTGTTATCGGAACAACAATCAAAAGCGATATATCGTTTGTTAAAAACATTGATAGAAAGCCGACAAGAAACACGAGTTTAAGAGCGATAAATTTTTCTCTGCTCAACTTAAACGCAACGAACTGGAGAATATGAGACTTTTCAACGCCTTTCAGAACAATTAAAAACGAGAATATTAAAAAGAGGATTCTAAAATCCGAAAAGTCATAGTGTGGAATTCGTTTTAGATATATAGAGGTTGCCGCAACTCCAAGAGTCGCAAAAAGAAATAGCCACTCTTTTATGAGCCTCTTTAACCAAAAATTCACATTTGTCATAAAAAATCAAACCTTGATTTCTATATCCGAGTTTAAAGAAATTTCATTTTCTCTTAAATCGTAATCCAAAATCTCGACATACATACAAAAATTTAAGGCTGTTTTAAGAACAATCACAGCTTTTTCCTTTGGCAAAAGCCCTTTAAAAAACGCCTTTGCTTCATTAAAACTAACCTTATTATCGTTTTCCTGCACAAACCTCACAAACTCTTTGATAATATACAGCTTTAACAGCTGCATCCTGAATATCTCTTTTCTTAAATTTACATCTGCGCACAAAAAACCTTCTGTCCATTTTAGTTAGGACGACCCACTGGAGAGGCGTCTCAACAAACCCCAAAAACTCCCTGCAGTTGATATGAGCATAACCGACGTGAACCTCCTGTGTATCTTTTTCCGAAAGCTCAAACATATATATTTTACCAGGTTTGATTGACATTATCAAAATTTCATCCGTCATATAACCTCCCCTCCCTAACACCTAACCATCCCTCTATCCAACTGTCATAAAAAGTCTTAACTCTATAATCTTTTCTTAACTTTTCCCTTGCTTTCTTGCTCGTTATGTGTTATATATACATAACTATTTAAGGAGGAAGTTATGTCTGCCATTGTATTCCAGACGGATAAACGTTCAGGTATAACATACGCATATGAGTCACACTCATATTGGGATAAGCAGAAGAAACAATCCAGAGCGAAGCGTAAGCTTATAGGAAGGGTCGATAAAACTAC
>WGCD01000164.1 GCA_015493995.1 Desulfurellaceae bacterium | reverse complement strand
CCAATACCGGCTCCTACTGCCGTAACCATATTCTTTATCTCTTCACTTGTTAAAATCTTTGTCAGATTTGTTTTTTCCGTGTTTAAAATTTTACCTTTTAAAGGCAAAATTGCCTGATACACTCTATCTCTTGCCTGTTTCGCACTCCCGCCGGCTGAATCTCCCTCAACAATAAAAATCTCCGTTTTTTCAGGGTCTTTTTCCTGACAATCCGCAAGTTTGCCAGGTAACCCTTTTGTCTCAAAGACTGTTTTCCTTCTTACAAGCTCTCTTGCCTTTCTTGCAGCTTCCCTTGCCGTATATGCCTTAACAACCTTATCAACTATAGCTTTTATAACCTGAGGGTGCTCTTCGAAATATTCGCTTAATCTGTCATAAAGTCTTGTCTGAATGAGATTCTTGATATTTGTATTAACCAATTTTGTTTTTGTTTGACCCTCAAACTGTGGGTTTGGCAATCTAACGGATAAGATAGCTATAAGTCCTTCTCTGACATCGTCACCGGAAAAACTTATATCATTTTTAACCATACTGTTTTTCTTTACATAATTATTTATAACTTTAGTTAAAACACTCTTAAAAGCAGACAGATGAACACCGCCTTCAACCGTATTTATAGAGTTTGCAAATGTATAAATAGAAGATGAGTAGGTATTTGTGTAGATAAGTGTGAGTTCAACCGACACATCGTTTTCTGTGATATTAAAGTATATCGGTTCCTCAAACAGCCTCTCCTTATTTTTACTGATATGGTTTATAAACGATACGAGACCGTCTTTATAATAAAAACTGTCCTTTTTCGAATCCCTTCTGTCTGTAATATTAATTCTTAAACCTTTATTTAAAAAGGCGAGCTCTTTGAGGCGCTTGGATAGTATCTCATAATTAAACTCCACCTCTTCAAAAATTTCACTATCGGGAAGAAATGTTATGGATGTTCCTGTTTCATTCGTCTCTCCGATAACTTTCAGTTCGCTTTTCGGAATTCCTCTTTCAAACTCTTGAAAATATATTTTAGAATCTCTTTTAATCTCAACGGTCAGATTTTCAGAAAGTGCATTAACAACGCTGATTCCGACACCGTGAAGCCCACCTGAGACCTTGTAATTTTTATTATCGAATTTTCCTCCTGCATGAAGGGTTGTTAAAACAAGTGTAGCTGCCGATACTCCCTCTGTAGGGTGGATTTCCGTCGGAATACCCCTTCCGTTATCAGTTACGGTTACAGAGTTATCTTCATTTATAAACACATCAACTCTTGTGCAATACCCTGCCATAGCCTCATCTATGGAGTTATCCACAATTTCGTAAACAAGGTGATGTAAACCCTCTATAGATGTGCCGCCTATATACATAGCCGGCCTCTTTCTTACGGCTTCAAGACCCTTTAAAACCTTAATGCTTTCTGCGTTATATTTCTCCAAGACAATCTCCTTACAACCTTATAATATTGGCATCATTATACAAATATTCCCCTAAAGTTGTCAAAAATAGCTGATTGGGAAGATATATCAATGTTTCAAACACAATATTTCTATAATCCCTATCCAAATCACCCTCTATATCGTCCACCAATACAACGGGAGTTTTATATATGTTGTAATGTAAGACAATAGTTACAACCAACGAAAACAGTATTATCTTTTTCTCTCCCACAGAAGAGTAGTTAAACACGTTTTTACCATCAAACAGTATATTCAAACTATCTCTATTTAAAGAGTTTAACACCCGTTTTTTAATTATCTCTAACCTTGCAACATCCTTTTGTAAATTTTGCCTTTTGTACTCTATTTTTACTCTTTTGTCTGTAAATTTTTTAAGTATGTCATTTATATTGTCATTTAGATATTTTACGGATTCCTCCCTTCTTTTTCCTATCTCATTCATAATTTCATACAGTTTTTTATTTACAACTCTCAACATCTCTTCATCTGGATTGTCCGTATTTGTCAGTATATTTTTTTTTAACTTTATGGTTTTTTTGTATTCTATTAGGTAATTTGCTATCTCTCTGTTTTTCACAAAGCTGTTTCTGTCTATTAAAGAAAACAGATAATCCTTATCCTTAAATGACAAAAGAGAGTCTATTGAATAGATAATAGAGGGAAAATGTTCTTTGAGTGTCATAATATTTGTTTTTTTGGACTCTACTTTTATTGTTTTACCTTTTTTATTTATTATAATCTCTACGGTCTTATTATTAACAATTCCTTTAATTAACGTTTCTTGAGTATTATATTTTTGTATTACAACATTACTTCTTTTAAAGGAGTGACCGTTTAAAAGGGTAAATACCCCCTCAACTACATTTGTTTTACCTCTTGCATTCTTACCGTAAATTATATTTATTTTTTCGGCTTTAATATGTTTAAAGTCAATATTTCTGAAGTTTTTAAAAATAATATCGGTAACATTCATTATTGTGTTATGGGAGTCATTATATAGTTGTATATATAATTATCATCTTGAGCTTTAAGCATTATCGGCTCCTCGGCACTTCTATAATAAAAACTTACATCATCGGTTGTTATTTGGGATAGGAAATTCATTAGGAATTTTGAGTTGAGTTTTATAGATATGTCGTTTTCGGAATTTGTTTTATTTATAGATATTTTATCAATTGATTCTTCTCCTTCGCTGTTTTGTGAGATAATTTCTATCTCTTTATTTTGTGTATATAATTTTATTTCTATTTCATCCTGTGTGCTGATTATAGATACCCTCCTAACAGATGATAGAAATTCATCTCTATCGACAGTTATATAACTGTCCTCCTCTTTTAAAAGGATTGTTTCGTAATTTGGGAAATCGCCTTTTATGATTTTTGATTCTATAGATTTTCCTGAATCTTTCAGCTCTATTGAATTTAATTCTTTATACAGCTTTATCTCATCTTCCATATCAATCTTTGTTATAAGGTTTCCGCCGTCATTTTCTATTATAAATTGTTTGTCTTTTTGTGTACTCTCTATGTCTGTTACTACGTTTATCAATCTGAAGTGGTCTGTTGATGTTGCTTTTAATTTACTGTCCTTTATTTCTATAAGTATTCCCGTATATTCTCTTGATATATCATTTTTATCGGGATATGGGGTTGTTGATTTCATAAGGTGTTTGAGCCTGTTGAAATTTAGGCTGCATATAAATTCCTTTTCTAAGGGTTGTTCTTGAGGGTATAACTCTTTATTTATTGTCTTTATTGTTGTTTTAAAGTTTTGATTGCTTATTACTGCTTTGTTTTCGTCTATTGTTATTTGTGTTATTTCATCTTTCAGTTCTTTAAGTATATTGAATAGTATGTTTGGGTTAATAAGTATTGAGCTTTTTTCTAAGTTTTTATCAATTTTTATTATTTGTGTTGATTTTGTTACGGGGTTTTTGGACAGTATTTTCATTGTGTTATTTTCAATTTCTACAAGTGTGTTTGATAAAACATTATCTTTTTCCTTTGAGGCTGTAAAACTGCTTGTTTGTATTGCATCTTTTAGTTGTTTGGTATTGATTTCGATTCTTTTTGACATTTTCATTCTCCTTTTAATTAATTATATTTTATTTTAGAAGTAATACTAAAGCCTGTTTAAATGTTAAAACACTGTTTTTTTCTTTTTTTGTTTGGCTTTTTCTTTTTATTTTTCTGTCAATAAGTCTGTCATAATTGTTAATAACTGTTCTTATCTCTGTCATTTCATAAATTTTTAACATTTTTATTTTGTGTTGTTGAAAGTTTTTTAAACATCTTTAATCTCTTTTTCTATTCTTTCTATTTTTTCTTTCAGTTCAAGATTTTTTTCCATCTCTTTTTCTATCTTTTTGTATGCATTTAGTATTGTCGCATGGCTTTTTATTCCGAATTTTGCCTTTATTTCCGGCAGGGAGTTTTTGGTGATTTTTCTTGTTAGATACATTGCCACTTCTCTGGGTATAAGTATTTCTTTTGTTCTTTTTGGTGATTTCATCTCCTCAACGGTTATACCGAAATATTCTGCAACGGTTTTTTGAATGTTTTCTGCCGTTAACATCTTCTCTTTTCTAATTACAATATCCTGCAGTACGCTTGCTACCAGTTTTAGGGTTATGTTTTTCTTCATAATGGATTTATATGCGGATATTTTAATTAGCGCACCTTCTATTTCTCTGATATTGGAGTTTATATTTGATGCGATAAATCGTGTTATTTCGTCTGAGAGGCGAAGGTTGAACAGCTCAGCTTTTTTATTTATTATTGCTATGCGTGTTTCAAATTCCGGCGGTTGAATGTCAACTATTAGTCCCCAACTGAAGCGGGATTTAAGTCTGCTTTCTATATCGGGTATATCGTTAGGGGGTTTGTCACTTGTTATAACAATCTGTTTTTGATTTTCGTAAAGTGTATTGAATGTGTGAAAGAACTCCTCGCCCGTTCTTTCCTTTGAGGAGATAAACTGAATATCGTCTATCAACAGACAATCGAGATTTCTGTATTTATTTCTAAATTGATTCATTTTTTTGTATTGGATGGAACTTATCAGTTCGTTTGTGAACTCCTCACTTGATATATAGAGAATTTTTAATCTCTTGTTTGATTTTTTTAGTGTATTGCCTATTGCGTGTAACAGGTGAGTTTTTCCCAAACCTACACCGCCGTATATAAATAGCGGGTTGTATGCTTTTGCGGGATTTTCACTAACGGCATAACTTGCTGCATATGCCATTTGATTACTTGGCCCGACAACGAAGTTGTCAAAAAGGTATTTGTCGTTTAAATTTGAGGTGTCCTCTTTTTTGATAAGCAGCTCTATGGCAGGTGTAGCACCGAACAT
>WGCD01000163.1 GCA_015493995.1 Desulfurellaceae bacterium | reverse complement strand
CTCGAAAAATAGCGCTAAGTCAGGGGGGTTTGAAAAAATCTTACCGTATATCGGATAAAAATCAACAGGCATTATGAATGCCTTTCTCTTTTTGACAAATTTATAGCCCGTATCGGTAAAGACGCTAAAAACAGATTTCTTTTCAAGTTGTCTTTCAAACTCATCAACAACATTTAATATTGTTTTTACCTCACCGAAACTCGATGCGTGAAACAGCATATAGTTGCTTTCTTCTATTTTATACGAAGGGAAAAATCTGTCCTTTATTTTGTATCCGACACGTCTATCAAAGACGCTTTTAAAAATCACAACAGGAAAAAACACTATAAAAAGTAGCAAAAAAATAGCATTATATAGAAAAATCATCCGATAACTGTATGTCGCACAGCTTTTTATAGTATGCGCATCTTTCTATTAATTCGTGATGGGAACCCATATCCACGATATTGCCGTTTTTAATAACCACAATTTTATCAGCAGATATTGCCGTTGATATCCTGTGTGCAGCCATTAAGACCGTTCTGTTTTTCATAAGATTTTTTAAAGCCTTTTGAACTATGTATTCGGACTCTGAGTCAAGGGCACTTGTTGCTTCATCCAAGATTAAAATATCAGGGTTTTTAACTATAGCTCTTGCAATTGCTATACGCTGCTTTTCACCGCCCGAAAGTATTATGCCCTGCTCCTGAATATTGGTATTATATCCGTCTTTAAGTTTCATAATAAAGTCGTGCGCAAAGGCGGCTTTGGCTGCATCTATAATCTCTTCTTCGCTCAAGTTGTCAATCCCGTATGCGATATTTTCTCTAACACTCCTGTTAAACAACATAATTCTCTGAGAAACTATAGCCGTTTTTCTCCTTAACGATTGAAGGTCGAAATCTCTTAAATCTATTCCGTCTATGGTAATTGTTCCTTGACTCGGGTCGTAGTATCTCGGCACAAGCTCCAAAATTGTTGATTTGCCTCCTCCGCTTTCTCCTACAAATGCAACGGTTGTCTTGCGTTTAATTTCAAGATTTATATTTTTTATTACATAGTCGCCGGTATCGGGATATTTAAACGAAACATCATTAAATTTTATACTCTCCTTTACGCCGGTAAACTCTATCTTGCCGGATTTAACCGTCTCTTTTTCCATATCGATTATTTCAAAAATCCTCTCCACGGAAGAGATGGACGTATTTATCAGGTTATTGGCTTTTGCCACGGTTTTAAAGGGTTTATACATCATAAACAAAGCGGCAATGAAAGAGAAAAATCCACCCACGGTTATCTCGTTTTTAAAAACCAACATACCGCCTGTCCATATCAAAAAGGCTATGCCCAAAGAGCCTATAAACTCCATCAAAGGGCTTGTCATCTCGTCTATTTTTATTGTTGCAAGTTTTATATTTAAAAAATCATCGCTCTCTTTTTCAAATGTTCCAGATTCCCTTGACTCGGTCGCAAATGCTTTTATCAACCTTATGTTTATCAAGGCTTCCTGAATCAGGGTGGTCAAACCCGCTATGGAAAGCTGCCTTTTTTTACCCAACTTTTTCATCTTCCTTCCGAAGTGAATTATGGGATAACCCGCTATGGGAAAAACAATTGTGGCAACTATGGCAAGCTTCCAGTTGTTTATATAAAGCACGACCAGCAAACCCGCTATCTTAAACGACTCTCTTATGGTATTCGGGATAACCGTTGCAATACTGTTTTGAACCTGTTCCGTATCGTTTAAGAGCCTGGACATTAACTCTCCACTGTGATATTTGTCGAAAAATTTGGTAGGCAGATACAATATGTGGTTAAAGAGTTGATTCCTTATGTTGAAGAGTATTTTTTCGGATATATAGTGGGTTTGATATCCCTGAAGGTATGTAAAAAGCCCCTTGAAAAAGTACGTTGCAACTATCGCAAAAGGTAAAATTAAAAGCATATGCTTGTTTTTTGATATAAAAATATCATCAAGAGCCGGTTTAATAAGATATGCAGCCAAAGCCGACAGCCCGCCTATGGCTATCATACATACAAACGAGAATATCAGGCGTCCGATAAACGGTCTTAGATATTCAAATAATCTTTTAACAACTGTTTTATTCATACAATCCTTTCCGCAATCTCATCGAAGCCTTCAATAATCGGCTCGACATCAAGGTAATAAACATCCTCATTTTCCATTTTAACAAAATCTTTATAGGTTGTAACCAAAATTTCGGCATTCTTTTCTTTTTTTAACCTATGCAGTAGTTCAATATCTTTTTTAGAGTATATTTTGTGGTCTTCGAAAAATTTAAACCCTTTAACATTTAAACCGTAATCCTCAAGGTTCTTTAAAAATCCGGAAGGGTTACCTATTCCGCAAAATGCAAAAACAGTTTTAACATTTTCAACCCTTTCTTGCCTGTTATTAAATAAGCCCGAAGGTTTTAAGTAAGCACTGCGGCAATTCAATATTCGCTTAGAGGTTTTTGCACTTTTTTCTTTATCCATACAAATAACAAAATCGCACCTGTTTATGGAATTTTTTGCATCTCTGAGCATTCCGGCAGGCAGATAGAGTCCGTCTTCAAACGGCTTATTCTTATTCACAACGCATATTTCAACATCTTTTTTGATACTCCTTTTATGAAGGGCATCATCAAGAATCACATATCTGCACCTCAAACCTATTGAAAGTTCAATTGCAGCCTTTCTGCTTTTTGACGATATAACGGCAGCATCCGTTTTTTTTGCTATCATATAGGCTTCATCGGGAATCTCCGGGGGCTTTTTGAAAACATTACCGTAAATTGAAACAACATTAACACGCTTATCCTTGGTCGGATAGTTACCGGTTATCACACAAACCTTTCCTGTATGCGACAAGGCTTGCGCCAATTTAATAACAACGGGGGTTTTACCGACTCCGCCTACGGCTATATTCCCCACTCCTATCACCTTTATATTCTTAAATTCCGAGGTTTTAAACACCTTTTTGTCGTATAGGAAATTTCTTGCATTAACAATCCCGCCGTAAAAAAGTGACGGAACAAAAAGGGGAATTTTCAGTATCTTTTGTATTTTTTTTATCTCTTCAGTATTCATTTAGCCTATTCTCGATTAGCTCGGATTTTTCTTCAAACTCTTTCTTATTCTTAACAAAAATGGGGCTTAAAAAACGAAACGTGACAGTTGAAAAAGGCTTTGGTACAATCATTTTATCCCAACTGTTGATGCGCCATTTTCTTGATACTTCACACACTATTGCCACAACGGGACTTTTACTTAAATATGCAAGCTCAACAACACCCTGTTTTAACTTTCTCCTTGGACCTTTAGGACCGTCGGGAGTTATGCCCACGTCTTTTCCGCTTTTTATAAACTTCAGCATCTCCAAAAACGCTTTTGTCGGCTCTCTGTTGCTTGAACCGCCTATATTGCCGAGACCGAAGTACTTTATCACGTCGCTTGCAAGCCGTCCGTCTCTATGGGTGCTTATCAATATGGATATATCCCTTTGTTTAGGAGCTGCGAAGGGTAAAAACAGTATTATCTCGTGCCAGAAAGCAAATATTAAAGAGGAGGGGTGGTGTTCAACGTCAAAATCGTGCTCTATTTTTATCTTTATAAACAGTCTGTAAAATCTCAATATCAGATAAATAAAAAACGACTTCATATTATGGAATAAATTTTTTGCGCTATTTTGGGCGTAACCGGATATCCGCCAAGAACACAAGCAATACCCTTTAATCTCTCTTTCACTGTTTCGTATCTATCTTTATCTTTGCAAACATCCAAACACTTCACAGCAATTTGGTCGCTTGTTATGCTGCTTCCAACCAGTTCTTCAACGATTTTATCTCCTGCAATCAGATTTGGCAAAGATATGTATTTCACACCTCTTACAAGCAATTTACCCAAAGAGTAACTCGTTTTTGAAATTCTGTAAACAACAACCATAGGAAGCCCGAGCATAGCAGCTTCGAGTGTCGTGGTGCCGCTTTTTAAAATACCGAAATAGGAACTTTTCATCAAAGAGTGCGAGCCCCTTTCTATCTTTATAAAACCGAAATCGTCTAAAAATTGATTAGCATATTCAAAAGATATGTTGTCAGGCAAAGCCCACACAAATTCAAAACCTTCAAGCTCCTTTTTCAATAATTCGGCAGATTCAAACATAACCCTTGCATTGTGCTCAATCTCCGTTTTTCTTGAACCCGGCATTATCAATACCCTGTTTTCTCTTTTTACATCTTCATTGAGTTTATTATGCAAAAGGTCAACAAGGGGATGCCCGAAGTATGAAACCTTGCTTTTTTCAACCCCTTTAAGATTAAAAAATGTTTTTTCAAAAGGCAAAATAGGTATGACAAGGTCGCTGTACTTAAACAGAGCCTTTGTTCTATACTCCCTCCAAGCCCACACCTGCGGAGATATGTAATAGACAACCTTTATTCCGAGTTTATGGGCAAATTTCGCTATTCTCATATTAAATTCGGGGAAATCCATTAAAATAACCATACCGATGTTATTTTCAACCAATGATGCTTTAATTTTGGACAATAATTTCATAGCTTTGCCTACTATGCCGGCTGCCTCTCTAACTCCAATTATGGATATATCCGTATAATCACCGATTTTATCTGTTTTTTTATTTAAAATATTTGAGCATATACTATAAAGTTTCAAATTTTTATCTATGGACAGCAGGGCGTCAACAAGTAATGATGCGTAATTTTCAGAGGATTTTTCTCCTGTTACAATCAGAACATTCATCTGTCCCTGCAAAAACCTCTTGACGAGTTGTCCAAAAATTCTATCAAATGTATGACGGATTTGTAGGGGCTGTCCTTGAGTTTCTCATAAGCATCCCTAAATTTGAGGTTCTTTCTGAATATTGTTCTGTATGCCTCTTTTAGTGCATTTATTTCTTCAAAAGAGAAACCCGCACGTTTTAAGCCTACAAGATTAAGTCCGCTTAAACGAGCCCTGTTGCCCGTAGCCAAACAAAAAGGAGCAACATCAAGGGGAATACCGCTCATTCCTCCTACCATAGCCAGCTTGCCTATCCTAACAAACTGATGTACGGCACTCATTCCACCTATAACCGCATTGTCTTCCACAACTACGTGACCGGCAAACTGAACTGCATTTGCAACTATGACTCCGTTACCCAAAATACAGTCGTGTGCAATGTGAACATACGCCATAATAAGCGCATTGCTGCCTATTTTTGTAACTCCTCCGCCGCCCTTTGTTCCTCGATTTATCATACAGAATTCACGTATGGTAGTATTATTGCCTATGATTAGCTCGCTAAACTCCCCTTTGAACTTTAAATCCTGCGGTATCGTTCCGACAACGGCAGAGGGGAAAATCCTGCAATTACTTCCTATTGTCGTGTAGGAATCTATGTATGCATTGGAGCTTATATGCGTGTTGTCTCCTATTTTTACTCCGCTTTTAATGCAAACGTTGGGACCTATGACAACACTGTCACCGAGTTCAACACCCTTATCTATTAAAGCCGTAGGGTGAATATCATTCATTTTTTACTCCGTTTCAATCAAGTTTTGCCATCATAACGGCTTCTGCTACAAGATTATCATCAACAAAGCACTTGCCCTGCATTTTCCAAACCTTCATCCTGTATTTAATTATTTCAACATTCATATCAAGTCTGTCTCCGGGCACTACCGGCTTTCTGAACTTTACATTGTCAACACCCATAAAATAGACCGTCTTTTTACCGCCAATCGATGCGTTAAACTCTTCTTCGCTTAAAGATAAAAAAGACAATATACCGCCTGCTTGAGCCATAGCTTCAACAACAAGCACACCCGGCATAACCGGATTATTCGGGAAATGCCCCATAAAAAACGGCTCATTTACGGTCACATTTTTTATTGCCTTTATCCATTTTCCTCTTTCATAATCAATAACTCTGTCAACCAGCAGGAAAGGGTAGCGGTGAGGCAATATTTTTTTAATCTCTTCTATATTCATCATCTCTTTTTCAACTCCTCAATCTCTCTTTCAAGCTCAAGAACCTTTTTATACATATCCCCTAATCTCGAAAAGGCGGCGCTGCTTCTTAACCATTTTCTATGCTCAAAAACGGGTATTCCGCTGTAAGCCCCCGGCTTTCTAATAGTCGAGTTAACACCTGATTTTGCCGTTATGATAACATTATCGGCTATTTTTAGGTGCCCTGCTATGCCGCTTTGACCGGCTAAAATAACATTCTTACCTATCTTAGTAGAGCCTGAAATACCTGTTTGTGCTATAATAATAGAGTCATCGCCTATCTCCACGTTGTGGGCAATTTGCACAAGATTATCTATTTTTGTTCCGCTCTTGATTATTGTGCTGTCCAAAGCGGCTCTGTCTATGGTAACATTTGCTCCTATCTCAACCCTGTCTTCTATGACAACATTACCGACTTGCGGAATCTTTATATGTTTACCGTTTTCTGATTTCGCATAACCGAACCCGTCGCTTCCTATAACAGTTCCGGCATGTATAATAACGTTGCTCCCG
Organism: Desulfurellaceae bacterium; assembly: GCA_015493995.1. Lineage (GTDB taxonomy): Bacteria > Campylobacterota_A > Desulfurellia > Desulfurellales > Hippeaceae > S144-51. The sequence goes on along the minus strand of WGCD01000163.1, from coordinate 639 downwards.
ATAATGCTTCTTTCTCTGATTGTAACAGAAGGATATATAACACAATCATCTCCGATAACACTATTCTCTCCTATATACACAAACGGCATAATAACGGTATTTTTACCAATCTTACAGCCACTTTTCACCACAACGAAATCATCTATAAAACAACTTTTGTCTATAACTGCACTCTCATCAACAGACGCTTTGTCGCTAATTCCCCTTATGTCTTTTTTGGCAGCATACATAGCTTGGGCTATCTTTGCAAAACACAGATAGGCATCATTGCAAATAATAAAGGTTTTGTCATAGCCAGATATATCCGTATCTTTTCCCACAAGCACACACCCGGCTTCGGTGGTTGATAAAAACTTCTCGTATTTTTTGTTAGACAAGAATGTCAAATCCGAAGGTGATGCTTTTTCTATGGAACTCAAGCCGTTTATCTCTATCTCGCCGTCTCCTGTAACCTCTGAGTTTAAGTAAAGAGCAATATCTTTGACCTTCAATTTTTACCCCTATTTTTTTGAGGAATATTGTTTGTCGTAAAGCTGTGTTATCTTTTTTGTTATATCCAGTTTGTCGTTCCAGTATATTACGTTAATTCCCCTGCCCGTTTCAAGCACCGCATCGATGTTATGCTTAACGGCATACTTT
>WGCD01000162.1 GCA_015493995.1 Desulfurellaceae bacterium | reverse complement strand
CTCATATATTTAGGATTTCCGGCATAAACGCCGCACGCCATAGGTCCTATCAACTTATCAAGCATTTCTTTACCGAGCCTTCTTTTGACAAACTGCTCAAGAGTTTCATCTTGCATATACCGTTCAACAAACGGTTCTTTCAAAATATCAACTATTCCCTTTAAACTGAAAAAATCGCTAAAAAAAAGTCTTATCGGGTTATCAGGCAGTTGATATAGTTTGCCTTTTGAAAAAATATATCTCTTTCTTGATTCATCTTTGCTTTCTATGACGTTATCGTCAAACCCCGAATCGCTTATCAATCTTTTCATTTCTTCTTTGTTATCCAAAAATCCGTTAGGTCCCGTTTCTATCGCATACCCTTCTTCTTTGAAGGTAGTGGCTTTGCCGCCTACTTGCTCTTCTTTTTCGACAAGAACAACGTCATATTTGGTATGTTTTCTCAAAAGGTAAGCAGCCGATACGCCTGAAATTCCGCCGCCAACAACAGCTATTTTCATTTACACCTCTTGTGAGCTATTTCCGATAGCAGTTCCACAAAATTATCATCATCATTCAGACAATTGACCCTGGCGAAATACTCAAAAGAATACTCATATGCCAACTCTTTGTAAACAATGTCCTGTTCATAGACTGTTTCAGTATTGTCATTGACAAAACTTACCGGTACTAAAATCAACGCTCTATACTGTCTGCTTAACGTTTTAATCATATCCTCCGTTGACGGTTCAAACCACTTAACAGGACCGAGTTTGGATTGAAAAGATAAAAATAATGGGGTGGCAAGTCGCTTTTTAAAATATTTTGCAAAAACCTCCAAATCGTTTTTGTAGGGGTCTTTGGTTTTTTCTGCAAGATTAACAGGAAGTGAGTGTGCACTCAACAAAACGGATGTTTCTTGCCTTAATTCATCCGGCACTTTATCTAAAGCCTCCTTTATTTTATACTCCATAATATCGAAAAACTCTGCGAATATGCAAAAAGGAGGCGTAACATTTGAGAATCTCCTTAAAATGTTTCCGTATGTTGTATGAGAATAAAAACTATGCAGCGGGATATAGGCACACGCTCCTTTTTTAACAAAAGGTTTTGAATAGACAAATTGAGATTTTACATCGGTCTTCAAAACATCTTGCAGCTTTTCTGCCTGTTTTAATCCTACATCAAAAACCGGCGACTTTGCATTTTTCAATATTGAATACGTGCCCTTTGCCCTTAAAAGAGTTATAAAAAAAGATAAAAATATTCTAAAAGGCTGTTTGACAGGCAGTATAGTCTTGTCATTAAACATATTAAACAAAAAAACGGGTATATCAGAGGGTTTTTTAACGCCTCCCAAATTCAAAAGGACAACAAACTTCTTCAATATCATATCCTTACACCTGTCTCAAGCATAACACATAGTTGTGAAAAAGTGAAGAATCGGTCTTAAAAAATATTTTGATTTTTCTTACTTTTTATTTTATAATAATTTTGGAAAATTAAGAATAATAAGTAATTTTACCGGGAGGTTGGTATGGATGTAAGGGCACTGTTCTCTTTAAGTTACGGATTGTATATTGTTTCTTCGGTTAAGGATGACAAAATTAACGCACAAATTGCAAACTCGGCTTTTCAAATAACTTCAGAGCCTGTAAGGCTCGCCGTTTCGCTGAATAAACAAAATTTAACCCACGAATATGTTGAAAGCAGCGGTTTGTTTTGTGTTTCCATCTTGGAAAAAGAGATACCTATGAAATTTATAGGCACTTTCGGCTTTAAAAGCGGCAGAGATATAGATAAATTTGACGGCGTAAACCATAAAATTTTGGATGGTGGCGTTCCTGCTGTCATTGATTATTCACTTGCTTACATTGCTGCAAAGGTGGTCAACAAAACTGATGTTGGAACACACACAATATTTATAGGCGAAGTTTTCGATGCCAACGTAATAAAGAGTGGTGAGCCCATGACTTATGCTTACTATCACGAGGTTAAGAAAGGAAAATCACCCAAGACTGCACCAACTTATGTAAAATAAATAAAAATTATGCTTGGTTTTTTAAGAACAAGCATACTGTTTCTTGTTCTGTTCATACTTGCATCGTCATCTTCTTTTGCCGTATCCGTAGATTCTTCGTTATATACCGGCACTAACAGGCAGCTGATTGGCAAGTATGAACATCTCCTTAACGTTTTAAACAAGCCTGATAACAGTAATTACGATACACAAAAGACTATTCTGTACACGCTTATTAATATTCTTAAATACCCCAATACCGGTAATATCTTTGATGTAAAAAACATAAAGGTGGCAAATCAGGAAGATTACCTTGTTTTTTTTAAAAAGATTGCCGCTCTTGAACTGCAATACTTGGAGATAGACGGCAGAATTAAAGATATCAATAAAAAATTGAGGGTATTAGACAACGCCATAAGCTCTTTGGACAATACCTCAAAAGATGTTATGACATACCAGCTTCAATATGCATTTTACAGAATAACGCTTAAAAAACTAACAACGGAAAAACAAACCTTTGAAAAAAATTTTAGAAATTGGAACGATTTTCTATACAGAGCTTTTTTAAAGACTACTTTTAACAAAAAAGTTGCCGTCTATACCATAGATAAGAAAATGAAAGAGTATGATGATTTAAATGACAGCATCGAGAGGTTGAGTATAGAAAAGGACAGGCTGACCCTGCTAAACAGAACAGATGAACTCTCACAAATAGACTACAAACTTTCAAAAATAGTGCAGCTTAAAGATTTATCCGCTATGGATATAATTAATAATTACATACTCATAGGGCTGTATAACCTCAAACATTCAAACAATCTGACAAAAACCCAGAATAATATAGATAAGTGGATAGGCAAGTTGTCTTTACAAAACAATATTATGCTTGCAAAAGAGGAAAATTCCCTGCTTTATAACATTGTAAGCAGAAAGATAGGCGCTTTCAGGGCTTTTATGAGAAGAATGGAAAACGGCAGTGTACATTTGGCAGGTATGGTATGGAGTTTTATTAAAAAACCTGTTTTCACAATAGGCGGGGCTCATATAAGCATTTTTAATATATTCCTTGCGTTACTGGTTTTTATTTTTGGAATATACCTCGGCAAAAATTATCAAAAGCGCATCAAAGAATCAAAATTCAGCAAAAATATAACGCTTTCAACCAAAACCATTCTCGGAAACGTCGGATACTATGTTATTGTTTTAATAACATTCTTTATAAGTTTAAAAATTATAGGCATAAACCTGTCGTCTTTAACGGTAATATTAGGTGCTTTGTCGGTCGGTATCGGTTTCGGCCTTCAAAATATGGTGGCAAATTTTATATCGGGTATTATCTTAATGCTTGAAAACAGTATTAGGATAGGAGATTATATTGAGATATCCGATACTTTAAAAGGGGTTGTTGAGGATATTCAAATGCGCTCAACAACGATAGTCACAAACGACAACATTGAGGTCATAATACCCAATCAAACTCTATTTCAAAATAATGTCATAAACTGGACATTAACCGAAAAGGTGAGAAGGTTCAGAATTCCGTTTGGCGTTGCATACGGAACAGACGTTGAAATGGTGCAGAAAGTTGTATATGATGCTTTAAAAAAGAGCAATTTAAATTATATTAAAAACGTGCCGGATAAAGCACCTGAGCTAAAGATGACAGCAATGAACAGCAGCAGCGTTGACTTCAATCTTGACGTATGGGTAAAGGGAGATGATGTTGTTTATCCAAGAAGAACGGAATCCAGATTTCTTATTATGATATACAATGCTCTCTATGAAAACGGCATTACAATACCGTTTCCTCAAATGGATATTCACGTTAAAGAACCCGTTATTTTAAAAAGAGAAAACAAGACAAAATAGCAGCAGTTTAAGTATATTTCTTCTCGTATATTATGCTTGCGGCAAGTTTAATAGCTTCAAGATTCTGCCTTACATCATGAACCCTGAATATTCTTGCGCCTTTTAAAAATGCTGTGACATTCGCCCCGATTGTTCCAAAAAGCCTCTTTCTTGTATCTTCTTCGTTCAACGCATATCCTATGAAGCTCTTTTTCGACAGCCCTACAAGCAACGGTCTTGAGAAAATCTTAAAAGATTGCAGATTGTTTATTATTTTAAAATTATCTTCAAACTTTTTACCAAAACCTATCCCAGGGTCAAGCACGATTCTTTCTTTTTCTATACCATTCAGTTCGGCTTTTTTTAAAATATCCTCAAAATATTCGTTTATTTCACATATCAAATGCTCATAGTGCGGATTTTTCTGCATATCTTTGGGCTTTCCCTTTATGTGCATAGCCACTATTCCGCAGCTGCTGTTTGATAACACATCTATCATATTCTTATCAAAATTCAGACCGCTTATGTCATTGATTATCTCTACACCAAGCTCCAAGACGGCTTTTGCAACTTCTGATTTATACGTATCAACTGAAACAGTTGTATCAAATCTCCTTTTTATTGCTTCAATAACCGGAACAACTCTCCTTAATTCTTCATCGCAGGAAACGGAACTTGAGCCGGGTCTTGTTGATTCCCCGCCAACATCCACAATATCTGCCCCTTCTTCAATCATCTCTTCACATCTTTTTAGGGCAGAATCAACGTCGTTATATTGACCTCCGTCGGAAAAAGAGTCGGGAGTTACGTTTAATATTCCCATTATCAGAAAGTCATTTGTCAAATCTCTGCTTTTTAATCCGAATTTAAAAACGTTTTTTGTATAAATTACATTATTTATATATCTATCAAGTTCTTCACCCAATTCTCTTAAAAACTCAAAGGTTTGTTTCTTTAACTTTTCAGAGAGTTTGAGAACTGTCTCTTATACACATCT
>WGCD01000161.1 GCA_015493995.1 Desulfurellaceae bacterium | reverse complement strand
TTTTACTTGAGGGATGTATTTAACCTAAAAAACAATCAAATAATTTTAAACGACGATAATGATATAAGGAAGGTTTATATAGAATTAACGAATGCCTGCAACTTTAGCTGCAAGATGTGCTTTAAAAACACATTTGTTGAACCAGAAGGTTTTATGGATGCTCAAACAATTGAAAAGCTCAAAGAAACCCTTAAAGAGTTGCCACACCTAAAAGAGGTAGTACTCGGCGGTATAGGCGAATCACTTTTACATAAAGACGTTAAAAATATCATAAGTTTTTTGAAAGATGAACTCGGTGTTTATGTGATTTTAGCCACAAACGGATTTTTGCTTGACAGGTTCAGCGATTTTATACTTCAAAAACAGGTTGATAACGTCGTTGTGTCAGCCGACAATACAAGCATTGGTCACCTTCACAACAGCGTTGTATATAAGACCGTAGAAAAGATAATCAAACAAAGAAAGCAGCGGGAACTTGACAAACCCGTTTTATCCGTGGAGATTGTTGTCGATAAAGAGTCGATAGGTGGTCTGGCGGACATAGTTGCAGAGTTTATCAATATAGGAATAAGAGATGTCATAATATCAAACCTTCTGCCTGTAGATAAAAAATATATTGACAGAACGCTCTATCCAAGCGATGAAAAAAGCATTTTGGATGAGCTTATCGCACTCGCCCAAGGCAACATTTCTATGACCCTGCCCTATTTTTCTCTTAAAACAGAGAGGAAGTGCAACTTTATCGATAAAAAATCCCTCGTGGTCAGATGGGACGGTAAAGTAGCACCTTGCTACAGATTTTTACACACGGCAAAGGAGTATGTTTTGGGAAGAGAAAAAACACTCTATGCACATACATTCGGGGATATAAACAAAGAAACGCTATTGGAAATATGGAACAAGAGGAATTATAAATGGTTCAGATTTACCGTTGACAACTCTATGTACCCCTCATGCCTTGACTGCAATTTTAACGAAATGTGCAGCTTTGTAAAAGATACGGAGGTGGATTGTTGGGGAGGCTCACCCTCTTGTGCCGACTGTTTATGGTCGAGAAATATAGTTATTTGTCCTTAAAAAAATAGAAAATATTGAGTTTTGCTTTCATCTTAACCGTTTGACATAGAGTTTCAATAGTTATATAAAAGCCCTATGATTATCTATTTAATTGGTATTGAGATATGATTCACAGCGATATATTTTATCTTTTTCTAATAATAACTTTCGGTTATATTCTGGGCAATATAAAAATCAAAGGTTTCTCTCTTGATATTTCAGCTATTTTAATTGTGGCTTTGATTGCCGGGCATCTCGGCGTAACAATTCCTTCCCAATTTAAACTTTTCGGTCTCGCCATTTTTATATATGCCGTCGGTCTGCAATCTGGACCCGGTTTTTTTGACGTTATAAAACAGGAAGGAATTCAACTTAATCTTATGGCTATAGGGCTTTTGGTAACTATCTTCGCACTAATTTTCTTATCCGGCTTTTTGTTTCATATGCCTAAGGATTTAACCGACGGGATTTTTACAGGAACCATATCGAGCGCTCCGGCTCTTGCTTCAGCCCTCGAGGTTAAAAATTCACCCTTAATCTCCATAGCTTTCGGCGTTGTCTATCCTTTCGGCATTGTGGCTACGGTTCTTTTCATAAGATTTTTGCCAATTATCTTTAAAGTTGATATTAAAAAAGAGATTGAAAGGTATGAGGAGTATCAAAAAGCACTTCATCCTAACATCATAACCAAAAACTTCAAGATAACAAACGATAACTTCAAGAAAGAAACCATATATAAATCTCAAATTGAGAAAATGACCTCCACAGTTATCGAAAGGGTGGAGTCAAGTCATCCAATTGAGCCTGACAAAGAAGATGCAATTTTACATCATGGGGATGTTGTCAGGGTTTCGGGCACACCAAAACAGTTGGAAAATTTAAAAATTATATTGGGCGAAGAGATAGAAAGCTCCTATAAATTTCACGACAATACAAAGGTATATAGATTGCTTGTCACATCTAAAGATATCGTAGGTAAAAAAATAGCCGAGATTAAAGAGCTGAAATCACTAAGAGCGACAATTACAAGGGTCAGGCGCTCAGGCATAGACATACCGCCCTACCCCTCCTTAAGTTTAAGGCTCGGAGATAAACTCTATGTTGTTGCACCCGAAAAGTACAAAGAAAAAGTTCAAAAACTCATCGGCGACAATTTAATGAAATATCCCGCAGCCGACTTCTTGCCGATATCACTGGGAATAGTGCTCGGCATACTGATTGGCAGCATCCCTTTCGGTTTACCCGGTATCGGCTTTGTAAAGCTGAGCTTTGTGGGCGGCATTTTGATAACCGCTCTTGTCTTGGGAAGAATCGGCAGAACAGGCAACATAATTTGGCAGTTATCTCCTCACTCAAACTCCATTATGAAAACGCTCGGACAGTTGATATTTTTGGCAACAATAGGGACAAGCTCCGGTAAATATCTCGCTTCCTCCATTAAAGCAAACGGATTGTTGCCCGTTTATATAGCCGTTTTTGTAGTCTTTTTCGCTCTGCTTTTAGCCACGTTTCTCTGCAGAAGGGTGTTTAAAATGAATTTTATCGACATAATGGGCTTTTTATCGGGAGCTATGACATCGACTCCCTCTTTAACGATGGCAAACAGCCTGACAAAATCTGACTACCCATCTGTCAGCTATGCGGCAGTCTATCCTTTATCGTTGGTGCTAAGCATAATTTTTGCTCAATTGATGCTGAAAATTTAACCTTGTTTTTTAAAAAATTACACTTATATTCGAGTATATAATTCCATGG
>WGCD01000160.1 GCA_015493995.1 Desulfurellaceae bacterium | reverse complement strand
AAATAGCCGAAAAAATAAAAAAAGAGCAATTTATAGTTAAATCCGTTACAAAAAGAAAAACATCAAAAAAACCCGAGGCGCCTTTTATTACAAGCACGCTCCAGATGGCAGCATCCAACATACTCGGCTTTTCGGCTCAAAAAACAATGAGGATAGCTCAAAAACTCTACGAGGGTGTGGATATAGGAAAACAGAGGGTGGGTTTGATTACATATATGAGAACCGACTCGTTCAATGTGGCAAAAGAGGCGCAAGACAAAGCGCTCAATTTAATCAATGAGATTCTCGGGGAAAAGTACATTCCCAAAAAGGATAATATTTACAAAACAAAATCAAAAACCGCTCAGGAGGCTCACGAGGCTATTCGTCCGAGCGAACCATCGATGCTCCCAGATATGGCAAAGCCGCATTTAACAAACGATGAATACAAGCTGTACAATCTGATATGGAAGAGGTTTATGGCAAGTCAAACCACTCCGGCAGAGTTTAACAGCGTATCCATACTGTTTTCTTCGGAGACATTCGAGGCTAAAGCAAATTTTAGAGAGCTGCTGTTTGACGGATATTTACGATTTTGGGACTACTCCAAACCTGATGTTTCGGACATTCCGCAGCTCAAAAAAAACAGCCCGATAGGATTAAAAAACGTTGAACCCAAGCAACACTTTACCGAGCCTCCTCCAAGATATACAGAAGCAAGCCTGATTAAAGAACTTGAAAAGCACGGCATAGGAAGACCATCAACTTATGCTACGATAATAGGAACGATAATTTTAAGAGGGTATGTTCAAATAAAGGAAAAAAAGTTTTACCCTCTTGAGATAGGCATAACAACAAGCAAGATGCTCGATAAATTTTTCAGCAGCATAATAAACGTGAAATTTACAGCCAAGATGGAAGAGGGGTTGGATAAAATAGCACAGCAAAAACTCGACAAAATAGAGCTTTTAAGCGATTTTTATCAAAAGTTTAAATCACTGCTCGATGTTGCATATGAGAAGATGGAAAATCTAAAACCAAAACCTCAAGAAACGGATATTATTTGCGATAAATGCGGCGCCAAAATGGTGATAAGAGAAGGCAGATACGGAAGATTTTTAGCCTGCTCCAACTACCCAAAGTGCAAAAACACAAAACCGCTTGATGAAGAAAAAACCGATATTGTTTGCGATAAATGCGGCTCACCTATGGTCGTTAAATATTCGAAAAAGGGCACAAAGTTTCTTGCCTGTTCCAACTATCCCAAGTGTAAAAACACGAAGCCCTACCCTACCGGTTTGAAGTGCCCCGAATGCGGCGGAGATTTAATAGAATACTCGTCAAAAAGGGGCAAGTTTTACGGTTGTTCAAACTATCCCGAGTGCAAATTTACCGTAAGAGGAACACTTAAAAACGCCTCCTGTCCAAAGTGCGGTTATACCCTTTTTGTAAAACGGAAAGACGGATGGCACTGTGCAAGAAAGGGCTGCGACTACAAAGAAGAAGAGTAGATAAAATTCATTTTCAAACCACGCACACGGAAAGTAACAAAAAAAGCGGGGCTTTAACTAAAGCCCCGCTTTTCAATTTAACAAAGGTAAGAGCAGCTATTTTTGAATCGTTATAAAGATATGTGTACTACCCCTTACGATGTGGAGGAATATCACATCTTTTGCCGATTTTATTAATTTCTTAAATGTTTTTAGATTATCAACCGGCTTATAATTCAATTTAACTATAACATCTCCGGGCTTAACACCGACCATTTGTGCAAATGAATTTTGTTTAACAGCAACCACAACAACGCCTTTTTTAATTTTTATATGGTATTCTTTGGCAAGCTGCGGAGTAATGTTGGATACCGAAAAGCCGTAATCTGTTTTATAAACCTGCTGATTTGAAGAGCCAAGCGAAGTGTTTAAATTATTAGGTCTCAATCCCAAAACAACCTCTTTCGTTAACCTCTTTTTGTCTCTGATAATACCGAGTTTGATTTTTGTTCCGGGCTTTATAGAGGATATAATATAGGGCAAATCGCTTGATGAGCGTATCGGTTTGCCGTTTACACTGACAATTATATCTCCAGGTTTTAATCCTGCTTTGTATGCGGCTGAGTTTTTAAACACCTGAGACACTATTGCACCGTTTATATTTTTCAAGCCGAGCTCCTTTGCCGCTTCGGCTGTTAGAGGCTGAATCATAACGCCGAGATAACCGCGTTTTACCTTCTTTCCCTTCATCAAAAACGGCATCTCGCTTTTAACCATATTAATTGGTATTGCAAAGCCTATTCCCTGTCCTCCTGCAACGATAGCCGTATTTATGCCTATAACCTTTCCCTCCATATTAAGCAGAGGACCGCCGGAGTTGCCCGGATTTATGGCTGCGTCTGTTTGCAGGAAATGGTCAAAAGGGCCCTCTCCTATAACCCTGCCTTTGGCGCTTATAATACCGGCTGTTACCGTACCGTTTAATCCGAACGGGTTACCGACTGCAACAACCCAATCTCCTATCTCCAACTTGGAAGAATCGCCCAAACTTAAAGTTGGCAGTTTCTCTTTCGGTTTTATTTTTATAAGTGCAATATCTGCCTTCGGGTCTGTTCCGACTATTTTTGCCGTATATACCTCTCCTGTTTTAAGCAGTGTTACCTTAATCGTAGAGGCTCTTTTTATAACGTGGTAATTTGTGAGTATGTATCCGTCCTTTGAAATAATAAACCCTGAACCGAGCGCATGAACCTTCCTTTTTTGAGGAATATTTTTGAAGAAGTTTTTAAAAAACTGATCAAACGGGTCGTTATTGTTAAATCCGTAGCCCTCAAAAGGATTGTAGTTGTTCACAATCTGCGTTGTACTGATGTTTACAACAGCCGGCAGTGCTTTTTTGGCAACGTCCTTAATGTCCGGCAAACAGGCTGCAAACGTTGTGGATGCCATAAAAGAGAAAACCATCAAAGCAATCAAAAATCTCAAACGTCTCAAATGTAACATCTCAACACCTCCAAAAAAAATTTTTTAATTTTAATAATCCCCGCTTCTGCCATTTTCAAGACAATTTAAGGATTTTTAATCTTATATGTTAAATCCTCGTTGTTTTCCTGCTCTGCTTTAAGCAGCCTGCCTATGGATACGCTGTCGATTGTTTTTTGTATATTCACCCTACCCATTCCAAGCAGACTGTCCGTATTTATGCTTGAGGCGGCAAAAGTAAGACCGCTAAACATAATTGCCGTTGTCAAAACTCCACCAAAAATAAAACCCTTAACCATAACTCACCTCCCGTAATTTTGGGCATATTATACAACTCGATTATTACAAAACGATTACAAGCTATGCTATCGGCAGAAAAATTTTGACAGAGGTATATTTTCCTTCTTCCGAGTCAATTTCAAGTTTTCCGTTATGCAGCTCAACAATTCTTTTCACTATGCTCAAACCGAGACCAAACCCGCTTGTCTTTTTTGAGCGAGATTCATCAACCCTGAAAAACTCTTCTGTTATCTTGCTAAGACTGTCTTTGGGAATACCAATTCCCGTATCTCTAACCTCAACAACGGCAAATCGGTCTGCCTTTTTAACCGAAACATCTATTCTTCCGTTTTCTTTGTTGTATTTTACGGCGTTATCGAAAATATTGGAAAAAACCTCAAGCAGAGTAATTCTGTCAGCCTTGACGCTGCATCTGTCTTTTATGTCGATATTGATTGTTATACCTCTTTTATCGGCTTTGTGGGCAAAAAGAGCTATAGCTTCTTTTATCAAATCTTCAAGAGAAACCTCAGAAAAGGACATCTTGTTGTATTTCGATTCAAGCGAAGCCAAAAGCAGCATTTTCTCTATCAGCTTAGACATCATATCCGTTTTTTCTTTTATTGATTCAATGGCTCTTTTGTATTCATCTGAACTTCGCTCCTTCTTTAAAGCCATATCAGCCTGCATCAGGATAACCGAAAGCGGCGTTTTTAACTCGTGTGATATGTCGGATATAAATCTCTTCTGCTGTTTAAAGGCTTTATCAAGCCTCTTTAGCATATCATTGAAAGACGACACCAAAACCTCAAGTTCATAAGGAACACCGTCAACGGAGATACTCTCGTTCAAATTCTCATTAGAGATTCTGTTTATTTTTAAACTGATATCGTTAATGGGCTTTAACGCTCTGTTTGACACAACAAATCCGCCTACAGCCGAGGCAATCATAATCAATGCAATGGATGCAAATAAAAGCAGCGTGAAGTTGTTTAAAATTTTTGCTTCTCTGTTTGTATCGTATGCAATCTGTATTATCATCCTGTCGTAAGGGTCAACATAGTTTAATAATCTCAAAGTCTTTCCTTTAAAGTTTATGTTTTCAAACCTCTTAAAATTCTTGCTAAAAGGAAGGGACATCTTGCCGAGCGAGAGGGATTTTTCAAGTGTCTCGCCTTGTAAGGAGCGTATCTGAAAGAAGTATTTTGAATATCTTGAGGAGTAAACCCAAAGCCTGTTATCCGAAAAACTGAAGCTGTATTTATTACCGTTTATATCTGAAAAGCTGAAGCGAAAGCTGTTGTTTTTTATCATAGAGTCTATAGATTTTGCCCTTTTGAGGAGGCTTGAGTCAATCGGCTTATACACGATATTTCTCAAGCTTAAAAATAAAATAATTGATAAAACCGATAAAACGGCAATCATAACCAACGAGTATAAGACTATTAGCTTCGCCTTAATCGAACGCAAAATCACTCCTCCTCTTTAATCATATACCCTACCCCTCTAACCGTATGAATCAGCTTTTTTTTAAAATCTTTATCAATCTTTTTTCTTAGTCTTGTTACGGTCACATCTACAACGTTACTGTCAAAATCAAACTCGTAGTTATATATGTGTTCGGTTATATCCGTCCTGGTCAGTAGCCGATTTTTATTAAGGGCAAGGTATTCAAGCAGGGCATACTCTCTTGCGGTTAAATCTATCTTTTTACCGGCTCTTTCAACCTCTCTTGTTGATAAATCCAATTTCAAATCAGCTATACGTATTATGTTGGAAGCCTCTTTAAAGTTTCTTCTCAAGACGGCTTTGATTCTTGCAAGCAGTTCTTCAAAAGAAAAGGGTTTGGTCAGGTAATCATCAGCACCGATGTTCAAAGCTGAGACCTTATCTTCCACGTCACTTTTTGCCGTAAGCATTAAAACAGGCGTGGTTATTTTATTGTTGCGCATACTCTTTAAAATCTCCATCCCATCTATCTCAGGAAGCATTATATCCAAAACAACAAGGTCGAAAGGCTCGTTCTGTGCCATAAACAGACCTTCCTGCCCGTCGTATGCAACATCAACACTAAACCCTTCCTCTTCAAGACCTTCTTTTATCAAATCCGCAAGTGTTTTTTCATCTTCAACAACGAGTAATCTCAACGCCTCAACCCCTTTTTTTATTATTGTAATATAATATTCAAAACATTACAAAACCATTACAAGGGTGTAAAACAAACAACTGTTTGCAAAGCCGATTTTTTTTTGAATTTATTTTAAATATCTATTGAAAAGTAAAGTTTATGTCTATATACTATAAATGAGAAAGCCGAGGTGAAAGGATGAAGGTAACTATCAAAGATTTAATAACAAAGGTATCCGACAATATTGCATTCCCGAAAGTAGCAATGAAGATATTGAGACTGTTTGAAGACGATAATTTAAGCGCATACCAGTTGGCAAAAGCCATCTCTTTAGACCCTGTGCTGGCAGCCTATGTACTGAAAGTTTCAAATTCTGCATTTTACAACTTTGCAAACAGAGTGAAAAACCTGTCAGACGCCATTGCACTGATAGGTTTTGAAGAGGTTAAAAAAGTTGTTGTTATGGTAAGCACAAAGAGTGTTTTCTCATCATCTGATTTTTTTGACAGACTGCTGTGGGAACACTCTTTGGGTGTGGCTATTGCAGCCTCTACTTTAAATGAGAAACTCAAAATTACAGACGAAGGTTCTGGGTATATAATGGGGCTTTTGCACGATATAGGAAAAGTGGTATTCAAAAAAGCCGACCAAGAAAGATATGAGAAACTGCTAAAAGATTCATACAATAACGATACACCCATAAACATACTTGAAGACGACCTATATGGATACAACCATGCAGACGTGGGTTCATACCTTCTTGAAACCTGGAATTTCGAGCAGGGCATAATTGACGCTGTTGGTTTTCACCATATCGACTTTAACTCGGTTAATAAAGATTTTCTAAAAAAAGCCGCCTTGGTCAATCTTTCGGATTTTATAATCAACATAATGGGCATAGGAAAAAAAGAACCTCAAAACGATTTGGCTTTAATAAACACAACTCCGTCGGCACGATTTTTGGATTTTTACGAAGAAAACCCTATAGATATTGTCAACGACATCTATAAAAAATTCAGTTCACTCAAGGAAACATTTGAGTGACAAGGAGGAGAAGATGAAGAGTAATATCTATGCGTACAATGAGAGACCCTATCTTTCCTCGAAAAAACACAAAGGTGTGGTTGTATGTCCTCAATGTAAGTTGGTTTTTATTGATGGTAAGTGGAAAAAAACAGCCATACCCGACAGCTATGCAGAGCAGTTGTGCCCCGCTTGCAGAAGAATTAATGACAGCTATTTCGGCGGCATCCTTATTTTAAAAAGCGAACTTTTAAAGACAAAGAAAGACGAAATTCTAAATCTGATAAAGAATAAAGAGGCTTCATCACAGATTGCGAACCCTTTGAGGCGTATCGGTAAAATAGAGCAAAAAGGTGAAGACGAATTGATTATTTACACCACATTCGAACATCTTGCAACATCAATCGGCAAAGCCGTAAAAAGAGCCTACAAAGGAGAGCTTACGATACAGTATAAAGAAGACGAAAAGGCAGCGAGGGTTTATTGGAAAAAATGAATGTTCTTGTGACAGGAGCCACCGGATTTGTCGGGATTAACACCGTTAATGTTTTGTCCGGTTCTTACAACGTAAGAGCCTTTGTTAGAAGCAAAGAAAAAGCCGAAAGTTTATTAAAGGGTGCCGTTGACATATCTTTGGGAGACATATCGGACATAAACTCTTTAAAAAACGCAATGCAAGGTATAGACTGCGTTGTTCACATAGCAGGTTTAATTAAAAGCCACAATATAGACAACCTTTATAAAATCAATGCGGACGGCACGAAAAATGTGGCTTTGGCTGCAAAAGAGGCGGGAGTTACAAATATCGTATATCTCTCGTCATTAGCGGCAAGAGGTCCTGATAATTCAGACAAACCTGTTTCACACTACGGATATTCAAAATTAAAAGGCGAATACGAACTGATGAAATATGTTTGCGACTTTGATTTAAAGATACTCAGACCCCCGATAATTTACGGAGAGTATGAGCGGGAATTTTTTACGCTGTTTAAATTTGCAAAATCCGGGTTTTTACCCGTTTTAAAAGATAAACCGTTCAGCTTTGTTTATGTGCGTGATTTGGCAAATGCCATAAAGGGTTTGGTGGGTTTTGAAGCAAAAAAACCGAAAGTTTACTACATATCCGACGGAAACACATATCTTTGGCAAGAGGTAGCCGATATTATTTTCGACACCCTTAATCAACATAGGTTGAAAATCAAACTGAATCTTTCGCCTGTCTTTGCCAATTTCACAGCCTATCTTACCTATTTTTTAAAAGACAAAGCCCCTTTTACACTTGATAAAATTAACGAAATTAAGGCAGACGGTTGGACTTGCGGATATGAAAAACTTAAAAACGATTTGAATTTTAAGCCCGAATATGCGATACGTGAGGGGTTTAAAAAGACACTGGAGTGGTATGAGAAAAATGGCTGGCTGTGAACCGCTAATTGTCAAAGACAATGAGATACTCCTTTTAGACCAAAGGAAATTGCCGAATAAGATTGAATATTTCAGTGCAAAAAGTGTTGAGGATGTATGTTTTGCCATTAAAGAGATGATTGTAAGAGGAGCACCGTTTATAGGTATCACAGCCGCTTTCGGATATTACCTTGCCCTAAAAGATTCAGATACAAACAAACAGCTTAAAGTTAGAGCAAAAAAGGGCTTTGAGTGTCTTCTTCAAACAAGACCCACTGCCGTCAACCTCTTCTTTGCTTTAAATAAGATGAACGATGTTATGCAGGAAAAATGTGACATACTGCCGACACACAAACTCATAAACAAATTAAGAGCAGCGGCGTTTACCTTATGGGAAAATCAGAAAAAAGAGGATTTGGCAATAGGTGCGATAGGGGCTGATTATTTGAAAAATAAAAGGAGAATCTTAACCCACTGCAATACTGGAACGCTGGCAACAGGAGGGATAGGAACCGCACTTGGAATTATAAAGACTATGCACAAAAAAGGATATCTTGATTTGGTTTATGTTGATGAAACAAGACCATACTTGCAGGGAGCCCGTTTAACGGCTTTCGAGCTTGAATTGGAAAATATAGAGTATCGTGTTGTTACGGATAACTCCTGCGGAATGCTTATGAAAAAGGGTTTGGTTGACGCCGTTATTGTCGGAGCCGACAGAATAGCAAAAAACGGTGATACGGCTAATAAAATCGGAACATACTGCCTTGCGGTTATGGCAAAAAGACACAACATAGATTTTATCGTTGCAGCGCCCGAATCAACCATAGACAGAAATATAAAAACTCAAAACGGGATTGTTGTGGAAGAAAGGGACGCCAAAGAGGTCTTAGAGTTCAATTCGATTACGGTTGCTCCAAAAAATGCAAAAGCACTTAACTACTCTTTCGATATCACAGATAACGAGCTGATAGATGCGATTATTACAGAAAAACAGGTATATGAGAGGTTCGAATTTTGAAATACATAAAATTTGACGATATAAAAGGCGTGGGCTTGCTAACACTCAACAGAAGCTCCAAGCACAACTGCATCAACAAGGAGTTTATGGACGAGTTGAGACAGATTCTTTCTTATATTGAACAATCTAACTTAAAATCGTTAATCATAACATCTTCGGGTGAAAATGTTTTTGCTGCCGGAGGTGATATTGAGTATTTCATAACGTTGACATCAAAAGAAGATGCAAAAGATATGTCCTTAAATATGCACTCTGTTTTAAACAGATTCGAGGACCTCGAAATTCCCACTATTTGTGCCATAAACGGCTCCTGCATAGGAGGTGGCGCCGAGCTTATTATGGCTTTTGACATAAGATTTATGAGAAATGACAGTT
The DNA here is from genome assembly GCA_015493995.1 of Desulfurellaceae bacterium. Classification (GTDB taxonomy): domain Bacteria; phylum Campylobacterota_A; class Desulfurellia; order Desulfurellales; family Hippeaceae; genus S144-51. The sequence goes on along the minus strand of WGCD01000160.1, from coordinate 3,569 downwards.
TTATTCAATTTAAAGAAAAAGAACTCGGGGTCACGACCGGCTGGGGCGGAACATACAGGCTCGTTAAGAAGGTTGGTTATTCTAAAGCGTTGAGACTGCTTCTTTCCGCCGAAAAGGTTGATGCCAAAAAAGCCAAAGATATAGGTCTTGTTGATGAGATTTACGATAAAGACATAGTGATGCAGAAGGCTTTTGAGTTTGCATACGATTTTAACGACGAGGAGCTTTCCTTAATAAAATATATCAAAAAATTGGCAAAACAATCCGTAAGTTTAAATAGGGGTAAGGCTTTGGAGCTTGAAAGAGAGCTGTTTTCCAACAGCTGGATGTTCGGAAAAAGAGAAGAAAAGATGAAAAAATTTTTAAAGAGGGTTTAAAGTATGGGATTTCTAAAAAATATTTCAGATAAACTGTTTAAAACAAAAGAGGGATTTACCCAAAAAATCCACCAGGAATCGCAAAAAGACGAACCCATAAGCGAGGAATATCTCGATTTTGTCGAAGAACTTCTTATTGAGTCAGATTTTGGCGTAAAAACCACCCAAAAGATTATGGAAGCAATAGAAAACGGTATGAAAGACGGAAGTATAAAAACAAGAAGAGATGTTGAAATAAAAATAAGAGATGTTATACTCGACGTGTTGAAAAAGGTTGAGAAGCCTCTGGAGATTAAGAGCAAACCGTTTGTTGTTCTGACTGTCGGCATAAACGGCTCCGGCAAGACAACAACAATAGGAAAACTCGCAAGCATCAATACGGATAAAATGAAAAGGGTTATGCTTGTTGCGGCTGATACATTTAGAGCCGCTGCCATAGACCAGCTTGAGATATGGGCAAAAAGGGCTAATGCCTCCATTGTAAAGCAGCAGGAAAACTCAGACCCCGCTTCCGTTGCTTTTGACGGTGTTTCAAGCGGTGTAAGCAAAAATATGGATGTCATCTTTATTGATACGGCAGGAAGGCTGCATACCCAAAAAAACCTGATGAAGGAAATAGTCAAGGTTAAAAATGCAATATCCAAAGCCTATGCCAAAGCACCAAATGAGGTCTTGCTGGTGCTTGATGCTACAATAGGGCAAAATGCAATAAATCAGGCGAGAGAGTTTAACAAGGTTCTGAATGTGACAGGAATAGTTTTAACAAAGATGGACGGAACGGCTAAGGGAGGAATAATAGTTGCCGTTAGTGAGGAGTTTGGCATTCCCATTCGCTATGTCGGCATAGGCGAACAGATTGAAGATTTAAAGGTATTTAATGCGAGAGATTTTGTTGAGTCGGTATTCGTACCGTAAAATTTAGGAGGTGTTTTAGTGGGCGCAATTGTTGATGTTTATGCATTTGAAATTCTGGATTCAAGGGGAAACCCGACAATAAAGTGCACGGTTACAACAGAGGATAACATAAAAGGAGTTGCTGAGGTTCCCTCAGGTGCTTCCACAGGAGATAAGGAGGCTGTTGAACTTAGAGATAACGACACAGAAAGATTCAAGGGAAAAGGCGTCTTAAAGGCAATTGACAATATTAATGAAAAGATTGCCGAAGAAGTTATAGGGATGGATGTTTTTGAACAAACGGATATAGACAACACAATGCTTGAGATGGACTCTACCGACAACAAGGCTGAATTGGGTGCAAACGCCATTTTAGCGGTATCTTTGGCTACGGCAAGAGCGGCGGCAAACGAGCTTGACATACCGCTTTATAGGTATTTGGGCGGCATTCATTCAAATCTTTTGCCCATACCTTTCTTAAATATTATGAACGGCGGAAAACACGCAGATAACAATGTGGATTTTCAGGAATTTATGATAGCCCCCGTAGGAGCCGAAACATTCAAAGAGGCTATGCAGATGGCTTCTGAAACATTCTGGACTCTCAAAGGCATACTAAAAGATAAGGGGCTGTTTACGGGCGTTGGAGACGAAGGCGGATTTGCTCCAAACCTAAAATCAAACGAAGAACCGCTTTCTCTCATTATGGATGCAATACAAAAAGCAGGCTATGAGCCGATGGATGATATTGCAATTGCCATTGACCCGGCATCGAGCGAATTTTATAAAGACGGTTTCTACCACGTTGGAAAAGAAAAACTTACAAGTGAAGATATGATAACTTTGTATGAAAAACTCATACAAGAGTATCCTATAGTTTTGTTGGAAGACGGATTAGCGGAGAACGACTGGGAAGGCTGGAAAAAAATGACGGAAAAAATAGGCGATGAGCTAATCCTTGTAGGAGACGACATATTTGTTACAAATACGGATTTGATTTATAAAGGCATTGAAAATGCTATAGCAAATGCAGTGCTTATTAAACCGAATCAGATAGGAACATTAACGGAAACGCTCGATGCAATAAGATTGGCTCAAGACGCCGCCTACAACCTGTTCATATCACACAGGTCGGGAGAGACAACCGACACATTTATTGCGGATTTAGCTGTCGGCGTTAATGCCGGACTTATTAAAACCGGCTCTGCTTGCAGAGGAGAAAGGATAGCCAAGTACAATCGATTAATTGAGATTGAGGAGGAGCTTGCACCCTATGGCGAGTACCCGACGTGGTAAGATATTTCGTATAGTATTTACCATATTTGTTTTGATAATAATTTCGGTAGTTGCAAAAAGTGTATATATAAAACAGATGCAAATCAGGGAGCTTTCCAAACAAAGCTCCCTTTTGGACAAACAGATTTCAAACCTGAACAACAAAATAACCAAAATGAAAAGGGATATAAAGATAGCGAAAGCAGACCCTCACGTAATTGAGCACAAGGCAAACGACGATTTAATGATGGTAAACAAGAACGAAAGCATAATCATTTTTAACGACAAAGCAAACAACGGCAGATAGCTGCAAGAATAACATACCCGTATAAAAAAGGCTTTGATGTTTGAACTAAAAGGAAAATACGGCAATGCCATAATCTTTGCAGATAATATTGAAGAAACGGCATACTCTCAAATCGTAAAACTCGTTAATCATCCGGTATCAAAAGGGGCTCACACAAGAATAATGCCGGATGTTCATACGGGAATCGGCTGTGTTATAGGATATACAGCCAAATTAACTGATATTGTAATACCAAACCTTATAGGCGTTGATATAGGCTGCGGTGTTTTAACTTTCTGCTTCAACGATATGAAACTTACCGAAAAAGATTTTTTGCATATGGACAAAATAATAAAAGAAAACATTCCAAGCGGTACGAGAATACGAAAATCCTTATCTTTCCAGGTATCAAATGTTTGCGAACAATATCTGAATATCGACTTTTCACGGTTTCTAAAATCTTTAAAAAACACCGCAAAAAGAACGTCTCAAGATGTAAACTATGCACTCTTTTCTTTGGGAAGTTTGGGAAGCGGTAATCACTTTATTGAAATTGATAAAACAAAAAATGCTGTATGTTTCAGCGTTCATTCAGGCTCAAGAAAGTTTGGTTTAAATATCGCAAACTTTCACCAAAAAATAGCAAAAAAACTTACAAAATCGTCCTCAGATGTTCCGTCGGGTATGGAATTTTTAAAAAAGCCGGAGCTGTTTGATTATATAGAGGATATGAAAGT
>WGCD01000159.1 GCA_015493995.1 Desulfurellaceae bacterium | reverse complement strand
GTTTTGAAAAGTTCCGATATTGACGAAACTAGGCGCAGCAATGAAGATATATACGATTATTTAAAAAGAGTAACCTATCTTAAAGGGTTGAAATTTGTAAACAGATACACAAAGGTTATTTCGGCGGATACCGTAATAGTTTATAAAGATAGAATAATAGGCAAACCGAAAGATAGAGACGATGCTTTTGATATTTTGTCGGAGTTGTCTGGCAGGAGGCATTTTTGTTTTAGCGGTGTGACCATTCTGTCCGATTCGGAATATAGATTTTTCGTGGATTATGCTGTTGTAGGTGTTAAAAAAATGACAGAAGAGGAAATTAATGCCTATCTTGATAAAAATGAGTATATGGGAAAAGCTGCTGCTTATGCCATACAAGGTTTTGCCTCGAGATTCGTTTATTTAATAAAGGGCGATATAACAACGGTTATCGGTTTGCCTATGAGAAAGTTGTGCAGGATTATTTGATAAAATAGTGCAAAAATGTATAATGTAGGCTTGGATAGTTGATGTTTTTGAAAACTTTTGAAGGAGTGTTTTGTTATGATAACTTTTTTCAGGGACAATATTAGAAAGTTCGCCATTTTCTTATGGATAGCAGTAATAGCTTTTGTCATAGGCGGTGCATATTTGTTTGTCAGAGGGCCGTTTAGGATGGGAAGCAATACGGCAATCCAAGTGGGCGATATGAAGATTAGTATGCCTACCTATGAACAAACCTATAACAATATTTACAAGTTTTACGTGCAGCTCTTAACGCAGATTAAGGGCGGTAATGTAACTGATAACGACATTAAGAAGCTAAACATAAAGAAAAAGACGATTGACACTCTAATTGAAAGGGCTCTTTTGCTGCAGGAGGCTCATAAAGAGGGTATAAAAGTTACGGACGAAGATGTTGAGAAAAAAATTGAGTCCAACAAAATGTTTTATTTAAACGGTCATTTCTCTAAACGTAAGTATCTTGCAATCCTTAAAGCAAACGGTATCAATCCGAGAAACTACGAGGATTCTATTAGAACATCGTTATATATAGATAAATTAAAAAGCAGAGTATTGAAAAACGTTAAGGTCACACCTGCCGAAATTAAAAAGTACTTTGTGGAAAATTATTCCAAGGTGAACTTGAAATATATATATCTTCCGTTTAAAGAGATGCGAAAAAAAGTTAAGGTTACGGATAAAGATTTAAAGGCTTTTTATGATAAACATAAAGAGGAGTTCAGAATTCCGACGCAGATAAAGTTCAAATATGCACTTATAGACGTTAATTATGCGAAGTCAAAAATAAAGGTGTCGGACAATCAATCAAGGCAGTTTTATAAAAACCATATTTCATATTTTATGGTTCCTTTGAGAATTAAGGTGGCTCATATATTGATTGGTAACAATCCTAAAGACAATAAAACGGACGAGCAGCTCAAAAAAGAGGCGTATAAGGTTTACAATGAGCTTAAAAATAAGAAAATTACCTTTAAAGAGGCTGTAAAGAAATATTCAATTGATACATATACCAAAAATGTGGGCGGCGAGCTCGGATATATATCTAAAAAAATGGTTGTTCCCGGATTTTGGGAAGGCATAAAAGACCTGAAGGTTGGAGAGATATCCAAACCGTTTAAATCCAAGTTCGGTTACCATATAGCAAAAGTGGAAGATATAAAAAAACCATATACGAAAAAGTATGCAGACGTAAAAAAAGAAATTGTTAACTACCTGCAAACAAGACAGGCAAAAGAAAATCTGTTTATTTATGCCAAAAAGGTATTCGTCAAAATTAGGGACTCAAAGAAAGGGTTTGATGATGCAGTAAAATCACTTGGTTTAAAGGTTAATGTAAGCGATTATATGAGTCTGAAATCACCCAAACCGCCTTTTACATCTGCAATATTAAGAACAGCCCTTATGAGCCAGACAGGACAACTGCTCGGACCTGATGCAGGTAGGGGCGGGTATGTAATTTATGAAATAGTTTCTAAGAAGCCTTCATATATTCCGACTCTTGATAAGATAAAGGGTAAGGTTAAACAGGCATATATAAAATATAAGGCTATGGAGATTGTAAGACAGACTGCCGATAAACTTTATGAGAAATTAAAGAACAAAGAACCGTTTGATAAGGCAGCAAAAGAGTTGGGGCTAAAAGTTTACGTTGCAAAAGATGTAGGTAAATTCACCCCCGATGATAAGATGAAATGTACTCAGAATTCGGTTATAATGAAAAAGATATTTTCAAGCAAGGCAGGTTTTTTTGATAAGTGTTCCGTAAACGACGGCGTATATGTTTACATCCTAAGCAAGAAAACCGTTAACGAAAAAGACTTTGGTAAATACAAAAAGAGCATTGAAGAACAGCTAAAAAGCCAGAAAGATTTTGAGGCTATGAATAAATTTATAGCAAAACTAAAAAGAGGAGTTAAGATAAAGATTAACCCCAAATTATGACAATTAAAGATATAGATGCGGTCATTGAAAGGCTTCGTGAAGCCTATAAAGGCTTTGTTGAGCCTATAGTTACAAAGGTTGCAAAAGATAACGACCCTTACAAGGTGTTGGTTTCGACTGTTTTAAGCTTGCGTACAAAGGATGCCACCACTATGGAGGCATCCTTTAGATTGTTTGAAAAGGCAGATACGGTTGAGAAACTTAATAATTTAAGCGAATCTGAAATCGAAAAGCTTATTTATCCTGTTGGATTTTATAAGACAAAAGCGAAAAACCTGAAAAAAATAGCCAAAACCATAATTGAGAAATATAATTCAAAAGTTCCTTGCGATATGGAAGAGCTTTTGAAATTGCCGAATGTGGGAAGAAAAACCGCAAATCTCGTTTTAGCTAAAGGATATAACATACCTGCTGTCTGCGTGGATATACATGTGCATAGAATATCCAACAGGCTCGGCTTGATAACGACAAAAAACCCTTTGGAAACAGAGATGAAGTTAAGAGAGATATTGCCTGAAAAATATTGGATAGAGTATAATGATTTACTGGTTCCTTTCGGTCAGAATATTTGCAAACCAATTTCTCCTTTTTGTTCAATTTGTCCTATAATAGCATTTTGTGACAAAGTCGGCATAAGCAGGCATAGATAAAAGGATTCGTTTTTATACAACAAGGTTATTGAAATATATATTTAATAATATATAATAATTAATTAAAAGGATATGAGTTGTAAAGTCCATTAAATTATTAGGGGGCAGATATGGATAGAGATTATATTGAAGAGGGTAGAGGGTTAGCTTGGCTTTCTTATCTTGGATTGTTGGTCATTATACCGATTTTATTGCAGAAGGACAACCCGTTTACAAAATATCACATCAAACAAGGTTTGGCTTTGTTAATTTTTGCAATTATCTGGAATGTAGTATGGATTATACCTTTTATTGGTTTTATAGTTGGTTGGATTGGATGGATAGCCATAATTGTTTTCACTATAATGGGTATAGTAAATGCTCTTGGAGGAAAAGAAACCCCTTTGCCTTTATTGGAAAAAATAGCCGATAAAATCAATTTTTAAGAAGCGGACTTTTTGGTTATGCAAGGTCGGAAAGTCAGATAGATAAATTCAATTTCTAGACCCATTCAATTTTTAGACCTTCTGCTGACAAATATTTTAAAAGTTGACAAGTAAGCATCAACACTGTACTCTTGGCAACGGATACTTCCATTTTTGAGGGATAATAATGAGCTTTAATCAAATCGTTATGCAGTCAATAGGCATTCCCATAACTATGATTTCAATGGGTATGTTTTTGCGCATTTTTGGGGTTTTAAAAGAAGAACACGCAAAAATATTTGCAAATGTGATTCTGAATTTTACACTTCCGGCTTTGATTTTTTCATCTCTTTCAATAAGCCATTTTGAAATAAAAGCTTTTGTGCTTGCCCTTTATACCGCCCCCGCTTGTCAAGACAATTTTTTCTAATTTCTTATTCCCTCCTTCCTTTGTAAATAAAATTCAGTATTCTTCATTATGCAGCATCCGTTTTATTTAATTTTTGGGTGTATATTTTCATAGGGGGTTTATACCCTATGGATGAATG
>WGCD01000158.1 GCA_015493995.1 Desulfurellaceae bacterium | reverse complement strand
GAACATATAAAGGAGCAGAAGTCACTTATGTATGTGAGCTTATCGAACGAAGAGGCGCTTAAATTACTCAAGAAAATATCAAAAAAAGACGAAGCGGCTTTTCATAAGCTATACGAAAAGACAAACAAAATGGTTTATTTCTACCTTCTCAGGCTGATACAAAACGAACACATAGCCGAGGAGGTTATGATAAAAACTTTTACACAGGTTTGGGAAAGTGCAAAAACATTTAAAGAACAATCAAAAGTAACGACCTGGATTGTCGGTATAGCGAGGAATATGGCTATGAAGGAATTTAAGGATATAAAAAAACACGGTAGTCACAATGATATAAATGACTATAAACATATTGCAGATAACGGTTTTATCCCAAGCGATTTTTCAGACAAAAAAGAATTTGTAATAAAGGCTTTGGATAAATTATCCTTAAAACATAGAGAAATTCTGGATATGTTTTTCTTTTGTGAGATGAGTTATAATGACATAGCTTATGCCTTGGATGTTTCTTTGAATACGGTGAAAAGTAGGATATTCTACGCCAAAAAGGAACTTAAAAAAATATTAAGCGAAATGGGAATAAGCGAAGATGAATTATGAAAGGTTAAAATACTTAGTTCCTCTATATGTAAACGGCACCATATCCGAAAAAGACAAAATAACACTGGAAAAGGCAGCAGACAAAGACCCCAAGCTAAAAAAAGAGATAGAGGAGTTTAGTAAAATTGAGCTTATATACGATTTTATGGAAATACCCGAACCACCGCACGATATATATGAAAATATAGTAAAAAACATAGAAAGGGATAAAAACGGTAAAAAGGATAACGGTTTTTTTAAAAGAATCAAAAACTTGTTAAAAATGCCGAATATATCATGGAGCTTGGCTTTTGCCGAGTTTTTGCTCATAGTATTTTTATTTGGCTACACAAATAAAGATTTGTTTGTGACATCTTCAAATACACACAATAATGATTGCAGGGTTAAAATCGATGTTGTTTTCAAAAAAACCGTAACTGTCAAGCAGTTTCAGAGTTTGTTGAGAAAGATTGACGGATATATAACATACGGACCAGGCATTAACGAAGTCTATTTCGTGTGCATTAAGAAAAAGCAGCCCTATAAAAATATCAAAAAACGATTGACGTCTTCCGGTTATGTTGAAATAGTCACAAAAGGATATTGGGAAAAATAACGTGATTTTTTCCAAAAATAACCTTTATAAAGCGTTTTTTATTTTCTGGTTTTTATTTTCTTATCAAATATCATACGCAGGTATATCTTCAACGCCCAAAAACATAATAATTAACACCGACGAGGTAAAGCTTATAAAGATAAGATATACATTTTCTCTTAACAGTACCGTAAATACAACTTTCTTTTCCAAATCCCTCATTTTAACTGACTTTAACGATAAAATTACAGAACAAAAAAACGCTGTATTGAGGGTAAATATCAAACAAGGAAAAGGCTATGTATATGAGCGCCTGATAGTTGATGAAGCCCTGCTTGACAAAATAAAAAGACTTCACATAACAAAACTTTTTTGTAAACGTACGTTTGTAAGCTCTCAAACATCCTTTGCGGCTATGAACAAACCTGTGTCATTTCACAGCCTCTTTACAATCATATTGCAAAATAAGCGTAAGCAAAAAAGTTTTATGATATCAAAAATAGTTCTTAGCTTACCTGAAAATAAAATAAGGTATAACTCTAAAAATTTGTATGTTGATACGAAGATATATTGCAGAGGCTCGGCAAAGGTCAATGTAAGGTTTGATATAGATAATAAATTGGTGAGCGATAAAACCGTAAAACTTATGTGCCATAAAGGAATAATGCAAAAGCGATTCAAGCTTCATATCCCTTTTGAATTACCCTTAACAAAACATTTTGTTGTTATGAGTATATCCGACGCAAAAAAAGTTCTAAGCAACAGATGTTTCTATAATATTTATCTCAAACCAAAGAATATAGAGATTATAAAACCATCAAGAGGCGAAAAACTAAACATACAAAATGCGAACTTCAGGTGGTTCTGCCCAGCTTGCATTAAATCGATATATAAGGTAGAGTTTTTTAAAAAAATAAATGCTCAACCTATTTTGCTCATTGAAACGAGGTCATATGTGCTTCATATAGACCCTAATAAAATCAGAGATGCTTTTAAAAAACAGGGTGATTATTATGTAAAAGTAAAGGCAGTTGACAGAAAAGGAGTGGTTATTGCTAAAAGCGGATACGTTAAATTCGGTATTCTTTCCGATGATTACATTAAAGGTGAAATTGTCGTTTTGTCTAAGCCCGAATTTTCTCTACCGAAAAATATCCTTTCATCTTATAAAATTACTGTTGAGGGAATGTTCTATTTAAGATCTTCAAAAGCCAGGCTATACCTACTAAAAACAAAGGGTGATATCTTTAAGGTCATAAAAAAACTCATAAAAAACAAAAATATACTATACGCACAACCTAACTATATATTTAAAACAATGGGAAACAAGAAAACATTTAAAAGCGATTTGGATAAGCGGTTGTGTTTAAATAAAATAAAAGAAATATACACCGGCAAAGGAGTGTCGGTTGCCGTAATTGACACAGGGGTTGACTTTTCACACAAGGGTTTGAGAAACAGTGTTGTATATCATAAAAATTTTGTAAGGAGTGAAACATACAAACCTGAAATTCACGGAACCGCCGTTGCCGGGATAATTTCATCCTCAACAAAATATAGAACCGGAATAGCTCGCGGTGCAAAGGTATTCGCCTTGAGAGCCTGTAGTCAAACAGACAAAGACAACCCTAAAGGAGTGTGCAGCGCTCTTGCAATTTTTAGAGCAATAGATGAAGCGCTTGCGGATAAAATTGATTTAGTAAATATGAGCTTTTGCTCTAAAAGAAACAATGAATTAATACAGTGGCTAATTAGAATGGGACATAAAAACGGTATTATATTTGTCGCTCCCGTAGGAAACTCAAGAAAACAAACAAATGCGTGTTTTCCGGCTTCAGACAGATATGTTGTGTCTGTCGGAGGATATGAAAAACCAAACGAATTTTATCCAAGTAAGCAGATTGCCCAGAAAGCGGATATATTGGCTCCGTATTCAAATCTTTTTGTTCTTATACCCAACAACAGATATACTTTCTTGAGCGGAACATCCCTCTCCTGCGCTGTTGTTACTGGGATACTGGCTTTATGTAAACAAAAAAACGGATGTATTAACGATGAGATTCTTCATCCTAAGGGAATCAATATATGCAAGTTTGAAAAAATATTCTTCCCAAAACTAAAAGAGTGATCTATATCGCCCCTCTCACACCTCGTAGGTGTGAAAAATGGTGACTGATTTAAATCTCAAATAACAGATTGTGCTTCGAGCAAATAAAGGAATTAAAGGACATTGTAAGAAGTATAATCCGTTATTTGATAAAACCGGAAGCAGTGATTTTGACAGATTGGTTTTTTAAGATTTTTA
>WGCD01000157.1 GCA_015493995.1 Desulfurellaceae bacterium | reverse complement strand
TTAAAATCGCTCAAACACCCTCAAAAGTGGATATAATTACAGCAAAACAACTAAAAAAAGAGGGTATTGTATATGTTAAAGATGCTTTAAAAGATATAGCAGGTATTTCCGTATCTTCAAACGGGGCGTTCGGAGGCACAACAAGCGTTTATATCAGGGGTTTGCCGAACTACTACACAAAAGTGCTTATTGACGGTGTTGATGTTTCCGACCCGACACAGGCGCAGCCTCATTACGATTTGTCAAATTTAATGGTTAACGACATTAAAAGAATTGAGATTGTTCAAGGCGCTCAAAGCGGGCTCTACGGCGCAAATGCAGTTGGCGGAGTTGTTAACATTATCACGAAAAAAGGTTTCGGAAAGCCGTATTTTAAATATTCTCAACAGGTTGGTTCTTTTGCAACATACGAAGAGACGGCGCAAAGCGGCGGTTCGTTGGGTAAGTTTAACTATTACATTGAGGGCTCTCGTTTTGACACAAACGGCATCTCGAAAATGGATAAATTTAACAAAGACGGCTCATATTCAAGAGGGGGCGAGAACGATAGCTACCATAAAACGGCTTTTTCCACACGATTGGAGTACAATTTCGACAATAGTTTGAAGGTGGGGACGGTTTTTAAGTGGTATAAAACGAGGAATTACCTCGATAACGGCTGGACTTCTGACTATTTGCCTAACGACTCGGCACCGGCAAACAATACGCCTGAAGCTTTAAGCTTGAGAAGCATAAACGATTTTTTGCTTTCAAAGTTGTATGTAAACAAAAAATTTGAGAATTTAAGTTTAAAGTTGGACGCTTTTTTTACGCAAAATCTCAGATATTACAAATCGGCTCCGTCTTCCTGGAATGATTACAAAGGAAGAAAATGGGGTGTTGATGCAATTGCAACATACAAGTTAAAGTCAACAATATTTACCGTTGGTCTTAGTCAAAAGATGGATAAGTACGAGGATACAACACCGTTTAAGAAGTTGAGGTATAACTATGCGGGATTTTTTGAGATTGAGCAAAAGGTGGGCAATTTATCGCTTCAAGGCGCGGCAAGGGAGGATGAGTACAAAACATTCGGTAAGCATTTCACCTATAAATTGGGTGCAAATTATCTGATTGACGCTACAAACACCATCTTGAAGGTAAACTACTCAACCGGGTTCAGAGCGCCGAGTATATGGGAGTTGTATGCAGCACCGAATCCGTCATGGTGGTTTTTGGGCGGCAATGCAAATTTGGAGCCCGAAAAAGCTAAAACATGGGATTTTGGATTTGTGCAGCATATACTGCAAAACAGGCTTTCTTTTAATGTGTTGTATTTTAAGAGCTTGATTAAAGACAGAATAGAGTATTTTACAAACTCAAGTTTGCAGTCAACCTATGAAAATGTTCACGGCAAAACCGTATCAAACGGTGTTGAGCTTGGCATTAAAGCAAAGCCTGTTGATTGGCTTGCTTTGGGTGCAAACTATACATACACAAAGAGCATAAATCCTGACACAAACGACCAGACAGGCGGAGTGCCTTTAAGGGTGTATAACGGTTATGTCAGCTTAATTACATTAAACAACAGGCTTACTTCAACACTAAACGGAAGGTATGTGGGCAAAAAATACGACTACGATTGGCAAAAAAACAAGTATCAGATAGGAAAATATGCGGTTTTCAACTTTACCGCACAATATTCGTTTAATAAAAACTTTAATGCATCTTTGAGCGTGAAAAATATTTTTGACAGATTTTATGAAGAGGCTTACGGCTATTCGACGCTGCCAAGAAGCGTTTTCGCCACAATCTCCTATAAGTTTTAAATTCCTTTTTTTGGGAGTTGCCGTCTCGATTATTATAAACGGGGCGGCGCTCTTGATGTTTTTTATGTACTTTAATCATACCGATTTTACGAAATGTAGTAAAAAAATAGAAACACACGTATCGGTTAATTTTGTTGATATTGCTAAAAGAGCGCCTGAAAAGGTCAAAATTAAAAAAAAGAGTCTATATACCAAAGACAAGCCCGTTTTGGCGTTAAAGAAAAAAGAATCCGTAAGAGATTCCGATAAAAACAAGAAAAATATTATTAAATCAAAGCATCATAAGTTTGCTTTTCTCAAACAAGTTCAAATTAAAAATCTATATAAAAAAACACGCAACAAGAGCCTTTCAAGTCGCAGAAAGCATAAGTTAAAGCAGATAAAAACAGTAAGAAAATTTAAAACTTTAAAAAGCAAAAAGAGTGTTACTTTGAAGGAAAAAGAGGACGTAGCAGTTTTAAAAAATCTTGTAAAATATGCCAAACCTTCACAGACAAACGATAGACTCATAAAAAACAGAGAGAATAAATTTAGGGTTGCGAATATTTCAAACCGCAGCTATACAAATATATTTATGTGGATAAACAAACATAAATTTTACCCGACTGAAGCCCTATACAAAGAGGATGAGGGTGAAATAGGTTTGAGCTTTATAATAAATGCAAGCGGAAAAATAGAGAATATTGATGTAAAAAAACCCTCACAATACGATGTTCTAAATGCCGCAGCTAAAGCTATAGTTAAAAACTCATCCCCCATACCGAAAAGGCTGTTAGGCAAAATCGGCAGTTTTCCATTAAAAGCCCAGATAAACATAGTTTTCAAAATAGAGTAAAAATATCGCTTTTGATTCATTATTTTTTGCTTGATAATAGGT
>WGCD01000156.1 GCA_015493995.1 Desulfurellaceae bacterium | reverse complement strand
ACCTCCCCAAGCATAATTATGATTTTGTCATAGTCTTTTTTCTCGAGGGCCTCATTGAATATTTTAAATGCCTGTGTTTTTGATCTTGGGTTTTCAAGACCCGAGGCGGTTGCCCCTCCAACTGAGACAACCTTGAAATATTTAAAAGGAAAGTTGAGTATAAAATAGTAGGAATGAAAAACGGATACATGTGAGTCGCCCAAAACCAGAATCTTCTCGGTCGAGATGTTTTGATTGAGCCTTCTGATCGCTGTCGAAGTTAATCTGATAATACTTTTCATCCTAATTTCTCTTTTACCTGTTTTCTTTTACGCTTTTTATAATAGCAGATATTTTTTTGTAAAAAGGGATCCAGTAGATAGAGGGGATCAGCAAAGCCAAGAAAATATATTCAAAAAATGAATATGAGCGGTGTTCTGTTTGAAAACCCAAATATATAATTGCTATTATAGTCAAAATAAAAATAAAAAAAGAGTAAACCTCCCACGGTGTGAATCCAAATCTTTTTTTTATATATATCACATGCAGTGTATTCACAAAAACCGCTGAAAGGGTATTTATCCATACTGCAGCGATCAGACCGAACGGGGCTATAAATATGGATGAAAAAAGTATTACAAGGAGCATATTGGCTATTTTTATCCTGATTTCATCACTTTCCCATCCTCCCATTAAAAGAAGCATACCGGAGTTTCCCACAAAGAGGTTATAGTAGCTTCCAAGCAGTAAAATAGCGAAAGGGATCGTAAAGGCCGAGACATCTTTACCGTAAAGCCCGAGTATATCGTGAGAGAACAGTATCAACAACACAATAAACGGAGCACTCATTATATTTATTATAAAAGTTGTCTCTTTAAAAAGAGACTCCAGTTTTTTTATCTCTCCTGCGGCATGATACTTTGAGATGACCGGGGCGAACACTGAGTTAAGGTTGTTTAGCAAGAACGCCGTTAGACCGGCCAGTGTAGTTAAAATAGAGTAAACTCCAATATATTTGGCAGGGAGGCTAATACTCATGATTAGTGTTATCGTATAGCCGCCTGCAAAGCCAATAAGAGCATAGAAGTACATTTTCTTACCGAAAGAGACCACCTGCTTTTCTTCAAGCACCTCTTTTATGGGGAATGGTTTAAAAAATGTAAAGTTGGATGCATCAAACTTTTTTGTCATAATAAAAAGAACTACCGCTTGTGATAATATTTCGATAACAAGAAAATAGATAATGTTATTGCTAAAACTAAACACGATAAATACACCGATTGCACGAAGAGAAATAAGAATAAACGTACCATATAGTACGATCTCTTTAATCTTTAAAAGAGACCTGTACGATGCGGTTATGACCGCACTGTAAAGACTCAACGGAATATAGAGTGCAGATATGAAAATTATGGTATTAAGCAGAGCATCTCTGTCGTGGAAAATAGCCGCTACACGGTCGTGAAACAGCATAATCCCGATAGCCGACAAAACCCCGACAAGTAATAAAAACTGTAAACCGAAAGAGGCGAGATCGGAGGCTTTCTCAAACTCTTTTTTTTCTACAAAAGCGGGAAGAAATCTTAAAAGTATTTGCGGCAGAGCCAAAGCTGCAAATACCGTTACCGTGGCTACTACCGTTTGACCTATGACATACTTTCCGTAATCTTCCGTTCCGACGGCGTTAATGAGGTAAAGCTTGACGAAGAAACCGACGCCGAAGCCGAAAATTGAGCCCAGCATACTCCAGCTTGTCTGTTTCAGTATGGTTGAAAGCAAACTATTTATCCTGCATTTTTATTAAAAAGAGTAACCGAAAAGCTCTATATCTTTTTTGTACACTTCAGCCACTTTCTCGGCCATCTCTGGAGTATATACCTTCCTGTAGTCGTTCTCTTTTTTGTCTTTTGTTTTGTTGAGATGCTTTAACGGCTCTCCGGCTCCTATTTTTTCTCTTATTTTTTCGTAGTCTTCATTCAGGTTTTCGAAACGTCCGACAAAATCGACCATCAGGTTGTCGTC
>WGCD01000155.1 GCA_015493995.1 Desulfurellaceae bacterium | reverse complement strand
CATCTGTTGTTATTGTTGGCTTGAAGCGTGCAGGAGATATGCTCTTGATGCCCAATGGCGCAAATATGATTGCAATTGATGTTTCAAATCCATATGATGCCCCTCTTGTAAAAGAGCGCATCTTAAAACGCCTTGGCAAGGATTATCCCTTCCTCAGGGCAAGGACGTGGATTGAGACAAACAGGAATCTGTTTGCCGCATTGAAATTGGAGAGGTTGGTAATGTTCCTTATTCTAACTCTGATTGTTATTGTGGCGTCTTTTAATATTGCCAGTTCTTTGATGGTCTCTGTTACGGAAAAGACGAGGGAGATCGGCATATTGAAGGCCTTAGGCCTTAGAGACAGTGTTATCTATTACATATTTCTTTCTATTGGGCTTTTGATAGGCATAATTGGCTCTGCGTTTGGGGCCCTGTTTGCATATGTGTTATGCCTCTTGATAGATAAATACCACCTTATCAGCCTGCCTCCCGAGATATATTATATAGACCATCTGCCTGTTGACTTTTCCTTTGTCACTGTTGCTGTTGTGTTCGTTGTAGCGGTTATAATCAGCCTCCTGTCGGCTGTCTATCCCGCGGTTAGGGCAAGCAGGCTCTCTGCCATAGAGGCGATAAGGTATGAGTAGGAAATATTCGCTTTTCTCCCTCTAGAGTCTAATCCGGCCTTACTTACCAGTCGATATACCATCAGAATCTTTATATAATCAACAAGACCTCTGCACGGCTACCAAAACCCAAAAAATCATCTCTTTTATCGCTAATTTATGAAAATTCCCTGCAAATCGCTCATTTTATATTGAGCTAATTTTCATCTTTTTGCCCTCTAAAAGGCATTTAATCCCCAATTCCCTAACATACCGGCACTATTTCTACCTTGTTTACTGCCTTTAGCAGGTTGTAACAAATTGCTTTTATGGTTAACTGCGCTTCTACTTTTCTTATGCCAGTATAGGCCGCTTTCGTAAATTTGAATCTTCGCTTCAGCGTTCCAAATGCTTGCTCTACAATAAATCGTTTTGCCGATATTATCAGGTTCTTTTGTTTCTGCCAAAATCCCAGGGAGTTATTTCTGGAGGCCTTTTCCAATATCCCATCTTTTATCCCTTTTCCCTTTAACATACTGCGATTATCCTTTGAGGCGTATCCTTTATCCGCATATATCCTCTGTGGTTTTTTATCCGGTAAGCTATTCTCTAGTTCCTTTACTTCGCTTCTATTTGCCGGCGTTACGTGTACTTTTTCTATATATCCTTCATCCACACTAGTAGCTACAAATCCCTTATATCCAAAGTAAGTTTTCTTCCCCTTCTTTAGCCATCTGGCATCCGGATCTTTTGAATATGTTATATTCGGTTCTTTTTCTTCGTCTATCTCTGTTTTTTCTTCTCTGTCAACTGCCATAACTTCCACTGTATTTTTAGGCCTTGATGCCGATTCTATTATTGTCGCATCTATCACTGCTCCGGAACACTCTTTTACCTTTAATCCTTTTTCTTCCAGCTCTCTATTTACTTCTTTAAATAGCTCTACATCCAAGCCATTTTCTATTAGTCTATTCCTAAACCGACAAAGGGTTGTCTCATCTGGAACGTCTCCTTCTAAGCCGGTAAACAACATAAAATCAAGCCTAAGTGATAATGCTTCTTCTAATTCAGGATCGCTAAGGCTGTACCATTGCCCTAACAGTATTGCTTTAAACATCTTCAAACTATCATACGGTTTTTGTCCGCCCTTTCCATTGACTTCATATGCATATATGCCTTTTAGCTTTCTGCCTATTTTTTCCCAATCTATGATCTTGGACAGTTTCATAAGCTTATTTTCTTTCTTTACTCTATTCTTCGCTTCATACATCAAAAATGACATGATTTTACCTCCCCCACATTTTGTAGATTATGAAAGTTTACCCGCTTTCCCTCCACATTTACGATTTCCTACATTTTACCATTTTTTTAGGGGGTTGTGCAGAGGTCTTTAAAATGCAATGGTTTGCGGAAAAATCGGTGGTGGAATTGGTTGGGCCATTATTGGGCTTGTTTGTAGATGAGGTATCCTGAATAGTATGTAAGGGCCAATGATGCGTAGGATAATGCCAGGCATACAGGGT
>WGCD01000154.1 GCA_015493995.1 Desulfurellaceae bacterium | reverse complement strand
CCTCGGCTCTGTTTGTGAATATGACAAAATGAGGCGGGTTTGTATCAACCTGTGTAATGTATTTGAGCTTTAGCTCCCTGCCCCTTTTTGAAAACGGAGCGTTTATTTTTATAATTTTATTTAAATCATCATTTAATTTTGCTGTGTTTATCCTTTGAGAGCAAACATCGACAATCTCGGCTATACTCTTCAACACCCTCTTTGTATTTTTAATCTCTACGGCACTCGTAGGTATAATTTCGGCAAAATTCAAAAACGGCATCTGTTGCTTAATTGCTTTTACGTATTTGTCAAATCTCTGCTTATCCGCCACTAAATCCCATTTATTCAGTGCAATAACCACACCTTTATGTTTTTTTGCTACAAGATTACCTATCTGTTTATCCATAGATGTCACGCCCTCGAAAGCATCAAGCACAAATATCACAATATCCGCTCTGTCTATGGCAAAAACGGAAAATATGGAAGCGAGCTTATCCAGTGATTTTTTGGTTTTTGATTTTCTTCTTATGCCTGCCGTATCAACAAGAAGATATTTATGCCCTCCAAACTCATAGGGAGTGTCCACGCTGTCGGTTGTTGTTCCGACACTACTGTCAACAACGCTTCTTTTTTGGCTAAGTATGGCATTCAACAGACTCGATTTACCCACGTTGGAGCGGCCAACAATGGCAACCCTTGCATCAAAATCACCTTTTTGTTCACTCTCTATGCAGTCATACAGTTTTTCTTTAACCTCCGCGAGGTTTCTTCTGTGTGCCGCAGAAATTTCAATCGCATCTCCAAATTTATAATAGTCGTAGAGAAATTCCCTGTTTTTCACATCGCTTTTATTGATAACCGAAATAAACGGCTTCCTGCTTTTTAAGACATAGGTAAATATTGCCTCGTCCTGTGCACTAACAGGGGTTGTAGCATCAAAAACAACAACCACAACATCGCTCGAATCTATAGCAAATAGTATCTGCTCGTTTATTTTTTCAGAAAAGCTACCCTCGCTTTCAAATCCTCCCGTATCTATAAACAGAGCCTCTTTGTCTTCAATCTGCCCATACTCAAGCACCCTGTCTCTCGTTGTTCCGGGAACATTAAGCACAAGGCTCTTGTTCTTTTTAACCAATGCGTTAAACAAGGTTGATTTGCCGACATTGGGTTTTCCAACAATAACAACTTTACTCATCTTCTCTCCGATAAATTTTTCTCATTCTATACTACTATTGCAAGCGATTAATTTCAACGAAAGAATAAATTATAAGGATATAGACCGCAAAGTTTTAAGTCAATAAAAAAGCCGCCTTAAAAAATCAAGGCGGCTAAACAAACAGATGTTTAAATTATGCTTTGAGCTCCATCAATTACAATCTCAGTGCCTGTAAGATAAGCCGGGGCGCTTGCCAAATAAATAACAGTGCTTTCCAATTCTTTTAAATCACCCAAACGCTTCAATGGTATGCGTTCGTTTATATACTGTTTACCCTTTTTGCTTTCGAAAAACTCCTTGTTCATATCACTTAAAAAATACCCCGGGCAAAGAGCATTCACCTGTATATTATACCTTGAAAGCTCAAGAGCCATAACTCTCGTAAGTTGTATAACGCTAGCCTTGCTAACACAATATCCTGTCATATACGGTATAGCCAATTTGCCGGCAATCGAAGCCACATTAATTATCTTACCGCCGTTTTGTTTCATCATCAACTTAGCAGCCTCTTGCGAGCAAAAGAGCGTTCCTTTAAAATCAACACTGAATACATAATCAAGCTCGTCTTCTTCCAATTCAACCGTGGGTTTTTGAACACCGGATACACCCGCGGAATTTACAAGTATGTCTATATGATTAAACTCATCTGCGACCTTTGACATAAGCTCTTTTACGCTCTTTTTCTTAACAACGTCAACCGCCTCTCCGATTGCTTTTATGCCGTAACTGCTCTCAAGCTCATCAGCGAGCTGCACACATCCGCTTCTATTTCTTGCTGCAATTGCAACATTGACGCCAGTCTTTGCCAAGGTTCTTGCAAAAACCTCTCCGATTCCCCTGTATCCTCCGGTAATCAAAGCAACTTTGCCTTTCAAATCGAAAACCTCTTCGGCTGCCATTTCCACACCTCTTTTGCTTTGTTTAAGCCACAAATTTATCTATTTTTTAGCCCCGTACATTTTTTTAAACCTCTCAAGCTGTTTTCTTGGTGTAACTGTCTCTCTTTCGTATCTCGGCAGTTTTTCCTTAATTCCAAACAGATATTGAGCTATGCTTTTCAAGCTTTCAAGGTCGTATCTCTGCATCATAGTTATGGTTTCAAGTTGAGGAGAACCGCCGCCGTGAAGACCTGCAACCTGCATCAATCCGGCATAATCAGAAACCAACAGGTTTTCAAGTCCTCTAAAACACTTATGCTGGTTCTCGGCACAGATGCCCGGGTTTCTTATCAAATACTTGTTTGCCAAATCCTTTGTTTCATCGGCAAAAAATTCCTCCTCAAAAGGCATCGTGGCGCATAAGCCACCTGCCAAATCGGCAACTATCTTATATTCGTTGTATATTTCCTCACCGGCAAGTCTTCTTCCGGCATTTGTCAAAACCTCATCAGGAATTAAAGTGCCGGAGCCAGAAGCCTCTGCTCTGTATGCGCTTGCCTGCCCAGCCGCAAACACCAACTCGGCTGTTCCGATAAGGTGAGATATCTTTTCTCTCACATGGTCTTCCTTCTCAATACCGTTATACTCGGATACAAGCGCAGCCGCAGAAGCCAAAATTTCCGATACAGCCGGCTTGCAGCCTGTGTATGAATGTCTGTGGAAGTGGGCAAAAAGAAGCGCAAGGAACCCTGCAAATGCCGTCTGTCTCGGGTCGCCTTTACCGTCCAAAAACACCCTCTCTCTCGGCACAAAAACATCATCAAAAATGGTGAACGATTCGGCATCACCCATTTCGGCAATGGGAGCCTTCAAATGCTTTCTTTTGAACTGATTAGCAGGTCTTGTAAGCAGCTTTACACCCTCTGTATCGGCAGGTATGGCAAACGATACTGCATATTCGTTATCTTTGTCTGTCATAAACCTCGTTGGAACAACAATAATTTCATCGCTAACCGGTGCTGTCGTGTTGTCAATCTTGGCTCCTCTGACGACAATACCGTCGCTTCTGCTTTCAACAATTCTCAAATACATATCGGGGTCTTTTTGCTCGTGCGGTCTTTTAAGCCTATCACCCTTCGTATCGGTCTGTGCGCAGTTTGCCGTTATGTCATTTTCCTGGAAATACTTCAGGTAGTTAATAAAATTTTTATTTACATCGGTCTTCAACATCTGATCCATTTCATAGGTAACAACAGACAGAGCATTCATAGCATCTATGCCCATACATCTCATTATGCATCCGCCTACCCTGTGGGCTAACAGTTTTGTCATAAGCTGTTTTTTTAGCAGGTCTTCTCTGTTTTGGTGAATGTGTGTAAACCTGTTTATCTTTTCCCCTGTTAAGTGGGATGTTGCGGTACACACATCTTCAAACTCCGGGTCGTTTGCCCTGTCGTATGTCTCTTTAATAACCCTGAGCTGCCCTGAGAGCCTTTCGTCGTCTCTTGCGACCTTCTCACCTTCCATATAGACGTTTCTGTTCATCTTTTTTATTCTTTCAAAATACTCGTCAAACGTTTTTACCGGCATTTCACCCTCCTATTTTTTTAGATTAATTTTACTCTTCTATTGAACGATAACGTAAACTTTAAGCACATCAATCCACTCATTTTTTGATTTTAACATTCTTCCACCTCCCGTTAAATCTCATTTTTACAACAATTTCACTGCATTATCGCAAACTGAACAAATTGCAGCCTTCATAATTCTTGTTGCAGAGTTTACCATATTAATTCTTATAAAGCCAACTTTTATGCGATGAATTTATGAATTTTAAAATGTTGGTCAACAGCTATGAAAAGATATGTTTATCTATAGATATATTTAAAAACAGGATAAAAAATAAATTTAAAATAGAGTATATTAACCTTAACGTAAGGATAAGTATAGCCTGATATTAATAATTTCCCTTAAAAGATTCTTTACTCTCTCATTAGACATAAACATTGTTCCTATTTAGCACAACCCGTATAGCTTGAGCTTTCAGGACCCTCTTTCGTGTCGTCAACTATATAGTTTCTTATTACATTATAAAGCAAATCATTGATAAACGACGGCTTTGCAACGGCGTACATAAGCTTTTTTCTGTCGATTTTATTCAAAAATTCCACACTTCTGCCGCTTCCGTCAACGACATTAACTCCACCATAAATTATTGCAAGAATAGAAGCTGACGAATAATCGTAGCCTCCCAAAACCCTTCTGCCGTATTTTTCACCATACTTTTTGTTGAATTGTTTATATTTTCCACCCCAGAAATCAGGAATATAAATCTCCAAGGCAACCGGATATCCTGCTATATGCTTAGGCAAAACCTTTTCAATATTTACCTTTTTTCCGTCTTTTTTAACAAGATAGAGCTCTTTGGCAGAAACACCCTGAATGCTTAGAAAAATAAACGCTACTGTCCAAATAAAAACAAAAATGTTTTTTAACGTGCTCATCATCCACCCTCTTTCTTGTTTTTTACTTTTTTACACCGTACGCATTTACCTCTAATTTATAATTATACTCCGTTTCCAAAAAAATCCACAATTTTATTCACCCAACCATTGTTTACCTTCTTGACAAAGTATCTGTCTTTTTCATATCTTGGAATAATAATATTAGTTTAAGCATTCAAGACCGGCACAAAACAGTGTCTAAAAGGAGGCAGTATGGGTTTTAGATTTTGGAGGAGAATGAAGATTCTGCCGGGCGTAACCTTAAATATAAGTAAATCCGGAGCATCGCTTTCGTTTGGTGTAAGAGGGGCTAAATATACTGTAGGACCAAAAGGCACAAGAACCACATTCGGCATCCCGGGAACGGGCTTGTTTTACACAAAAACACACGCTAAGAAAAAACAGAGCGCAAAAACCAAACAAGATGCTAAAGACAATCTAACTATGGGCTTTTTTGAACAACTTATCACTCCCGATGATGAAAAAGCCCTTGTTAACGGCTGTAGAGAGCTTGTTGCAGGAAATGAAGAGAAGGCTTTTGAATATCTCAAACAGGCCGTACATATAGCTGACGGCGCATACCTTGCAGGCTTTTTGGCGCTAAAAAATGAACAGTACGATAAAGCTGTAGAATATCTTGAAACAGCGGTCAAAAATAATGAAAATCTGGGGAGCTATCTTTCAAAATACGGCATTGTGCCGACTCTGACTTTATCTATCACCGAAGAGGTGTCAATAGATGTAGGTATAGATACCAAAGGTGCGCTGCTTGGACTTGTTGAAGCCTGTCAGGCAACTAAGCGCTTTGATAGTGCAGTTTTTTACCTAAAAGAGCTTCTAAGGCTTGCACCTGATGATGTGGTAGTCAAACTGTCGCTTGCAGAACTGCTGTTGGATGCAAAACCCAACAACAAAGAAACTCTGCAAACAGTTGTTGAGCTTGCCGAAGGTGTGGAAAACGAAACCTACATTCATAGTGCTTTGTTATTCTATAAAGCCAAAGCACTTGATAGGCTCGGCTTGGAAGAAGCAGCCGCCAAAACCCTTACAACAGCCCTGCGAAGAAAAAAAGGCAGACCGGAAGATTTGCTTAAAGCCATCAGGTATGAAAGAGCCCTTGTTTATGAAAAACTCGGACAGCACAAACGTTCGCTAAACGAACTTGAAAAGCTCTATGCAGATGACCCTGATTATAAAGATGTGGCGGAAAAATTAGGCTTAAAACATTAGACAATAAGCTTTATAATTAAAGCACGCAAAGATGTCGTCTTTTTATTGCCGGTTTTTGCCCATTGTCAGATTAAAAATAGGCGGATTATTCGGCTCTTTTTTCAAAACAAGTTCTTTATATTCTCTAACCAATCTTTTTATGGCATCTTTTGCCCACTCTTTTTCAGGAACATTAAACTCATCGGCATAGCCTTCTTCAACATAGGTTCTAAAATACCCAATGTCTATAGAAGACCAGCACTCAATACCATAAACTTCAAAACCCATATCGTATGCCCTGTTTATAATTTTTTCAGTATTTGCAGCATCGAAATAAAGAACATTGCGGATGAAAACTAAATCTTAAGTCAAAATACCCATCGTATATCGAATAATCGTTATCCGAAATCCATTTTTGAATTTTTTCAACTTCGCCTTTTTTTAATAAACCCGCCATTGAGCACCCAGTATGAACATTTTTTCTTACAGATAAAAAGAGAACGGAATTTGCTTAAAATATTCATGAAAATGAATATGGAGGGCAAAGATGAAAAGAGTAAAGACTGAAAGTTTGGATCATTACGGATTGGTTAT
>WGCD01000153.1 GCA_015493995.1 Desulfurellaceae bacterium | reverse complement strand
CTCCGATACCGTTTTTTGTTTCGTTTCCACCAATCACAGGCTAAAGGGGCTTGAATATCTGCTTGAGGCTTGCAGCTTTTTAAAAAAGCGGGGGTATAAGTTTAGCCTTATTGTGGCGGGAAGCGGAGATAGCGTATATTTCAAAAAGAAAGTAAAAAAATTCGGTCTTTCTGAAAATGTGAAGTGTCTCGGAGTGGTTAAGGATGTGGAAAACATATACTATGCAAGCGATTTTCTGGTATATCCCACTCTATTTGACACCTTTGGGTTGGTTGTGTTGGAGGCAATGGCTTGCGGGGCGGTTGTTTTTTGCAGCAAATATGCAGGAGCATCGGAGATTATAGATGACAGTAATTTTATCATTAAAGACCCGACAGATACAATTGAGGTAGCAAACAAAATGATATATGCGATTGACAATAGGGACTTGTGGGATGTTTGGAGTAAAGAAGCTCATACAACAGCCAAGCGCTATTCCACAAACACATCCAACGCCAAACTGCTGCAAGCGCTTGAAAAACTGACAATAGACGAATACTAAACAATTCTGCGGGTTTTTTGTAAAGCCGTCCTTGACAGAGACTTTTTAAGGCATTATAATTTAGATAATATTTATTTAGTTATTTTTATTATGTCGAAACGTTACTGTATTCGCGGTTTAAAAGTATGAGTTTAGGGAGGTAGATATGGGCAATGTATCCGTGAAAACGCTGATTACGGGCGGTTTGGCGTTAATTTTTCTTTGTTTCGTTTTCACCGGGTTTTATATCGTGCATAGGACAAACATAAGCCGCAACAAGGTTGCAATTCTTTACAAAACGGATTTAAATCAAATAGCTTTGTATCACAACATTGAGAAAAATTTCAACAAGGGCGAGAAACTGCTCATTAAAGCATACGCCTTGAAAAATAACAGTATGGCAAAAAAGGCAAGTTTTTATTTTAACAGGGTTAATGATTTAATAGAAAAGAATATAAGCAGTGCCGGTATTTCTCAAAAAGAGGCAGACAGACTAAAAAGGCTCAAGCAAACGATAAACGCTCAACTCTCTTTTGCGCTTAAACAGATAGAATATTCCGACAAAACAGGCTCAACTATTGAAAAAGAGATAAACGGCATAGACAGTATGACTCAATCCATAGATTCGCAAATCACAAATCTCGTGAATATGAGAATATCGAAAATGAGATTTTCAATGAGAGGTCTGCTTGCAAGTCTAAACAAGACCGCAACTACAAGCTTGGTGTTGTATCTGATTGTGGCTGCCATACTTATAGTGAGCTTTATGGTTATGAAAATATATATGTTAAACCCCTTAAACGGTATAGGTGCTGTTCTTGAAGAGGTGGGAAAGGGCAATCTGAATGCACGGTTTGAGGTTCTCACAAATAATGAAATCGGAAGACTAAAAAGAGAAATAAACGATATGATAGATAAGCTGCAGGTTATGGTTGAACACATACAAGAGGCATCAGATTCAATGGTCAACCACTCCACAAACCTCTCTGCCGCTGCGGTGGAAATGTCTGCGGCAAATGAGCAGACACAAAAAAGTATGGATGAAATCTATGCTGCTATAAACGATACGTCACAAGCAATAGAAAGCATTGCGGAATCAACGGAGAGCGTTACGCAGCTTGCAGAGGGCATTGCCGAGGTGAACCAAAAGATGCTTCAGGATATGAGGGATAAGGTTGAAAAGATGAAAATAAACGCAGAGTTGGCGGAAGAGACTACAAATCAGATAAATATAGTCGGAGAGTCGTCTAAAAATATAGGAAAAATAGTTGATGTTATAAGCGATATAGCAGACCAGACAAACTTGCTTGCCCTAAATGCGGCAATAGAGGCGGCGCGTGCAGGGGAAGCCGGACGCGGCTTTGCAGTTGTTGCCGATGAGGTGAGAAAACTTGCTGAAAAAACTCAACTGTCAACAGAAGAAATAAGAAGCACCATTCTTGAGATGCAGAAAAATGTGGAGAAAGCCATAAGAAAAACGCAGGAGACAAAAGAGAGTATTCTGTCTGAAGCCGAAGCCATTAAGCTAAACGAAGAGCATGTCAATGAGGTTGTTGACAGAACCGATAAAACAATAAATGAGATTCATTCAACAAGTGCCGCAACTCAAGAAATTTCATCTACCGTAGCCGAGATAGACTCTCAGGTCAAGGAGGTCAGTGAAGCCGTAAGGGAAAATGCTAAAGCCGCCGAAGATGTGGCTCAATCCGCAGAAGAGCTTAACAATATAGCAAAAAAGGTTTCAGAGTTGGCAAACCGATTTCATTAAACTTGGAGTAATGGCTCAAAAAGGCTTTTTGCTGACTTCATTCATATTTTAAAGATTAAAAAAAGCACGGTTTATATAGACAATTATATAAAATGGAGTATGCTTCCAAACTATGGAAAAAAAGCAAAGCCTCGGGTTCGTTGTCCCTCTTGCTGTTTTCTTGGGCGGGATAGGAGGAGGGATTGTTTTTCCTATTCTTCCCATACTGGGGCTTCAATTCGGGCTTTCAGCCGCATTTATAGGTATTATACTGTCTTCAAACAGGGTGGCGAGAATTGTTTCAAATCAGCTTGTCGGTCTGTCCATAGATACATTCGGAGGCAAAAAACCGTTAATTATAGGGCTTTTTATAGAAAGTATCGGCAGCTTGCTCTATGTTTACTCTCTCTATTCGACCTATCACGGGGTTGCTATGTTGGTCGGAAGGTTTGTTTGGGGTGTTGGCTCGGCATTTGTGTTTATTTCAGCAAGCACGATAGCTCTCAATATGTCGGTTCGCTCAACAAGAGGCAAATCAACGGCAAAAGTAAGAATAGCCATATCTCTCGGTGTTCCGTTCGGGCTTGTGCTTGGCGGTGTTTTGGCGGGAATGTTTAGCGATGCTACGGCTTTTTTCTTCAGCGCTTTCTCGTCTTTCATATCCGCACTTTTTGTCATTTTTATGTTCCAAGAAAAAAAGAAGGTATCGCCCAAGGTTTCCATTAATATAAAGGACGCCTTTGTCTATATGTTTAAAAACAGGGATGTGCTTGCCATAGGCTTATATAATATGTTTACATTTTTCTCCCTGCAGGGTGTTGTAATGGCAACGCTCGTATTGTTTATAAAAAGCAAAAATTTTCATTTTATCTACAGTGACGCTCGATTTAGCAGCGGCGTTATTATGGCTTTTATGATGCTCTCCTCCGGTGTAAGCGGCATAATAGCCGGAAGAATTGTGGACAGGTTAAAACTTCGCAGCGTTATAACATTCCCCTTTGTATTCATAGCCGTTGTCGGTTTTATTGTGCTTGCAAAAGCCACTAACTCTTATTATGTAATTGCGGCATTAATAGCTCTGGGCAGCGCTATAGGAATAAATAACGTAGCGCTGTTGAGCATACTCGGAGACATAACCCAAAAACAAAAAAGGGGCATTTCTGTGTCTGTATATCAATTGCTCGGAGATATAGGCGGGATGCTGGGACCTGTCTTTGGTGTTCAGGTTGGGATGCTGTTTGGTTTTTCCAAAGCCTATACTGCAACTGCAATCATATTTTCTTTTTCACTTTTGCTTCTAATCCGTATTTATGGTATGGAGAAAGCACATATCAAAAAACAGAGCAGTTCTATTTCAGCCAGAAATTAACTTAAAGCAGCTTTTTAATTTGAACTGTCAAGCTCTCTTATTTTATCCATCAGGGTGTTGTATTCCTTAATCATACCCAATTCTTTATAGCACAAGGCTATCTTTAAAACGGTCTTTTTTTTGTCTTCAGAGTAGGGCAGATAATCTTGAAATGTTTTTACAGCCTTCTCGTACTCTCCAAATTCATAATAAAGATTGCCGAGTGCGTCCGATATTTCGCTAACGAGTTTATCGTTCATACCAAGCGCTTTTTCAAGATTTTCTTTGGCATTGAAATAGTCTTCCTGCATTAAATATAATTTCCCCAAAGCCACATACACAAGGGGTTGAAACGGTATGAGTTCAACAGCTTCTTTAAGGTATTCTTCGGCTTGTGCAAGCTGGTTTTTATCTATCATTATACTCCCGAGCAAAAACGGTATATCACCGAACGCACCGTATTTTTCATAAAGATAGAGCAGCTTTTCGTATGCTTTATCAAGTTCTTCTTTTCTAACAAATTCCATCACCCTTTCATACTCTTCAAAAGCCTCGGATTCCATTTTAAGCTGCTCAAACAGCAATTTTTGCCTCTGGATGTCTTTCTGAGATTTTGCCATCTCCGAGACAATATCCATCCATTTCAACACCTCTTTGTTGTCCGGGTCGTGCTCCAATGCTCTTTGCACGAGATTCTTTGCAGCAATGAAATTTTGCCTGTTTATCTCGGTTTTTGCCAATATTAAATGAGACGGAATAATCTTTTTTAAAACCTCATAGTCAAACTTTGCCTTTTTGAAGTCAGCATCAAGCTCCAAAGTCTTTTCGAAGTCTTGCAGCGCTTCTTTATACATAAATCGATTAAGACTGCATAGCTTTGCACGCCAGTAATACAAAGATGCGCTGTCAGGATAGAGTTTTATCGCTTCATCAGCCAAGCTCAAACCGTCGTATATATTCTGAAATTCAAAGTATAAGGACAGCATTGCAGCTACATCATCTATTTTGCTCAAGAATTTGTCCCTGTTCTGTTTCGCTTTTTTTTCAAGGCTTAAATATTTGTAGAGATTATCCACATATTTTTTTGCCGATGAGGTTTTGTCTTTAATCAATGTAAAATATTTTATCGACTGTTCTATTCTTTTGCCGACATCCTGCCCTTCTATATCCATCTCCTCCTGGTTAAAATTGAAAAACTCCTTAAAGTAGAAGGTGCTGACGGCTCCCTGAAAAGCTTTGTCGAATGTTATCTCATCGTTAATCTTATTTACAATTTCAACGTCTTTTCTGATTAAATCCTCATTTTTCGTATTTTTCCATACCTTTAAGATTTGTTTGTCGAGCTTCAAAGCCTTCGATGAATTTTTAACCATATCCTCAAGGGATTTTTTTATCTGCCTTGTTTTTTTGATAAACCCATCATACTCGGGCTGTTTTACAGTACTCAAAAAGCCTTTGTCTATATTTTTATCCATAAATTTATCTATCGCTTCTTGAAAGTTCATAACCTCCGTACAGTCTATAAACGCACCGCCTTCGGTGGCATTGATAAATCTATATCCGTCTTTTGTCAGATTGGCTGCAATGTCCTCAACAAGTTTCAAGCCGGAATAGAGCGTCGGTGTTGTCGGAACCTTTTCCTCGTAATTTCCCTTAACCCATATAACATCCCTTGAAATCGACCCTTCTATCGATGTTCCTTTGGCATGCTCCATACCGCCGGAATATGCCCAGTCCTGACCTATGAAAATTATCGGATTTGCTCCCAAAACATAAGCAAGCTGAACAGCCATATGTGTAACGGCGTTAATCCCGAAGCGCTTTTTTTTGCCCTCTTTAATCAAATCTTTATACAATTCCATAAACGACATAGGCGTAAACGATAAAAACGAGCGTTGAAACAGTTTTGGTATGGAAAAATAAACACCGTCAGCACAAACATAGTTCGTACTGTTTTTTTCTCTGTCTTCCAAAACTGCTTTGTATTTTTCAACGTTTATCGTTTGATAGTCCACACCGCATACAAAATCCGGTGTAATTTTCAGGTTCTTTAGCGTAGGCATAACGCTGTCTGCGGCTATTATAACGCATCTGTCTTTTATGTCGTTAAGCAGGTCAACATTCTTACTTAAAGACGGACCGCTTGCAACAATAACCGCCGGTTTATCTTTAAATTTATCGTTTAAATCATCTATGGAACCCCCCGTTACCAAAGACGGAATGTTTTTTATTACGTTTTCGGCTATTTGCCTCGATTTGTTCATTAATGTATTTCTGTTTAAAAGAATGGGCGTTATGTTTTTATATATTAAATCTTGGATTGCCTTTAAATCATAAAAGTCTGTTTTGTCGTAATTAGGTGTGTCAACCTGTATTAGATTGCCCCAATATAATCTTTGCGTAAGAAGGTTTATTATTGAAGCTATTCTTTCTTTAACATCATCATCTACAGATAAAATTATTATTTTCGGGTTACTGATTATGTCCGACAGGTCTATTGTTTTAAAAACTTTTTTTAAGATGCACAAATTTGCTTCCATAACCACTATAACGGTTTTCGGATATTTTTCTTGTAAACTTTTTATGGTGTTGCTTATTCCAAACCCGTGTATAAATACGGTATCAACAGATTTAATATTTGCTTGTCCTATCCCTTTTTTTTCATCAAGCTCCATATCGTTATAAAACAGCTTTCCGTTTTCTATTCGTATGTTTTCATCACAACTGCTTTCTTCAATCTTTTGAGCCAAATCCCTGTATCTTTTTTCCAACGCCTTTCTGTTTTGTTCCAACATATACCTTAAAACCTCCTTACGGTTATCGTAAAAATCAATAGCAACAATTATTCCCAACTTTTTATTAAAGTTTTACAAGTTGCATCCGATTATTAAGTTGAGAAAGAAATTAAGGTAGGCAAAGGGGGTGATGCCTTAAGGAGAAACAAACAACCCTTAAAGAGGTTTTTAAGGGCTTTCGGATTTGGGTTTTCTATGTTTAACCTTTCAAAATTAAGACTTTAGGAGGAAAGCTATGGGATTGAGAATCAATACCAATATTAACGCTCAATATGCGGTTATGAACCTCAACAACACAAACAACAAATTATCACAATCTCTAAACAGACTCTCAACGGGTTTGAGAATAACAAAGGCAGCCGACGACGCAGCCGGTATGACAATTGCAGACTCTTTGAAATTTCAGTCTTTGAACTTGGGGCAGGCAATCAACAACGGCAACAACGCAATCAAACTTATCCAGATTGCCGATATGGCTCTTCAAAAATCTATTGATATCGTCCAGACAGTAGCCCAGAAAGCAACACAGGCTGCAAACGCCACAGAGGATTCCGCATCAAGAAGCGCTCTGCAGTCAGACGTTAACAAATTGATTGAAGAGCTGAACAACATTGCAGAAACAACATCCTACAAAGGTGTTAACCTGCTTGACGGAACATTTACAAACAAGCTTGTTCATGTCGGCGCATATATGGACCAGACACTCTCAATAGGTGCTCAAAGAACAGCGGCAGACTCAATCGGTTGGGTGGCAAGATCAGGCGCAACAAACGATGTCGCTCAGGACGAATGGATAAACTCCAATCAAAAGCTTCAGGAAAATGCCTCCGCTGCTACAACCTATATGACATTCAATACAAACACCGATTTTGCAAGATTTAAAGCCGATGATACCACAATAAACGGCGTGGCGATAGGTAATCTTGCAGCCGGTATTAATGAGGATCAACAGGTTGACGCAAAAACGGTTGCCGCAGCCATAAACAGCGTGAAAGCCCAGACAGGCGGCGTTGAGGCTGAAGCTAAGACAACAGTAACTGGCTCAGCTGCAATAACGGCAGGCACAATCAGCGCAGGCACGTTCTTTATAAACGGTGTTGATATTGGTCAGGTTAATGTAGGAACAAAGGATGCAAATAACGCTCTTGTTAATGCAATCAATCAATTCCAAGACCAGACAGGCGTTGTTGCAAGCAAAGATTCAAACGGACAACTTGTTTTAACGGCACAAGACGGAAGAAATATCTCAGTTAAAGCCAATACAAACGTGACAAACATAATACACCTTTCAGACAGTGAAACAAAATTAACGGGAACTGTTGCTTCTATCACAGACGCTACAAACTTTTTCCTGAACGGAGTTTCAATTACCTTAGCTGCCGGTACCAGTGCAATCTCAGGTGCTAAGGAAATAAATTCTGCCTTAACGGCTGCAGGTATAGATACTACTCACCAGCTTAAAGCATCCTATTCAGGAGGAAAGCTTAAACTTTATGCAATAGACGGAAGAGATATTAATATACACTTTGCAAGTGCACAAGCAACGGCAAGCGCACTGGGCTTTGTCGGTCTTGATACTGGCACTGCAAATCATGACACAAACTTTATAGCCAATGAATCTGCTCACGGTAACATAACTCTTACAAGCACAGATACGATTGCTATCGGAGGAAACAAACCTGCCGTATCCGGCTTAAAGGAAGGAACAATTTCTCCGAATAAAAAACTTGATGATGTTAATGTGACAACACAGTCGGGTGCCGAGCTTGCCATAAAAATTTCACAGTCAGCTCTAAGCGACCTTGATAAGGTAAGAAGTAATTTGGGTTCTGTTCAAAACCAGATTCAGGCAACTGTTGAGAACATCTCGGTGACACAGATTAACATCAACGGAGCCGAATCAACAATAAGAGACGTCAACTTCGCAAAAGAGTCTTCAAACTTCTCCAAACTGCAGATTCTTGCACAGTCAGGCACCTATGCACTTGCACAGGCAAACGCAGTTCAGCAAAACGTATTGAGACTGCTTCAGTAATCAATCCGGTAATCACAACATACTTTGAAGCCCGCTTTCAAAGCGGGCTTTTTTATTTACATTTTTCAATACAACAAACATAAAATATGTGTATTCTGGTCTTTTTGAGAATTAAAAAGCGAAACTTTATGCAAAATCCGGCGGCAATAGACTTTAAGCCTTGTTACTTTTTTTAGAAAACAAACCCTTGATTTTCTTTAACAATTCACCCGATTTGAGTAAATCTTCCAGCTGCATTTCTACGGCTCTTGCTGATACGGCTCCCATTTCGCTCCCAACGACTTTATTGCCGTGCATAAAGAAGGTTTGGGGCGTTGATTTGATGTTGTATTTTTCTGCTAATTCCATATTGTTGGAGATGTTTATGTTGA
The DNA here is from genome assembly GCA_015493995.1 of Desulfurellaceae bacterium. GTDB lineage: Bacteria > Campylobacterota_A > Desulfurellia > Desulfurellales > Hippeaceae > S144-51. The sequence goes on along the minus strand of WGCD01000153.1, from coordinate 703 downwards.
AGAACTCTATGCCTTTTTGTGTATATTTCTTTTCAATCTGTTTCAAGATTTTCTCCATCTTTCTGCAATAAGGGCAGTGATTGCTCGTAAAAATCAAAACATATTTTCCGTCTTTGTCAGCCGGCGGATTTTTAATATTCTTCATACTTCACCTTTCTTAAATAAACTAAATGTAAACTACCGCATTACTTATCCTTGTCATTTTAAACCGACCAAGCAATAAAAACAAGTCTTTTACACTTTCAAAAATTTCTCTTCCGCATCTTGTAAGTGTGCGAAATGGTTGAGCAGGAAATTAGTGACTGGTGATTAATGGATAGTGAACAAAAATAGACGAATGGCTGTTAATTAGTAGGTAAGCGGTTTTTGGCATAAACTGTACTTTTCTGGAAAAAATAAAGAACTCAAATATATCAGTAGCAAAATTGTTTTATAACATTTAAAGCAATTGAATGACATTGCGAATAAAACAATTTTAATAGAGCAAGCAGTATTTGCTCTGCAAGAATTTTACGTATTACAGGTACAAGAAACAGAATCTTTAAAAAAAGATAAAAATCTTAAAAAACCAATCTGTCAAAATCACTGCTTCCGGTTTTATCAAATAACGGATTATACTTCTTACAATGTCCTTTAATTCCTTTATTTGCTCGAAGCACAATCTGTTATTTGAGATTTAAATCAGTCACCATTTTTCACACCT
>WGCD01000152.1 GCA_015493995.1 Desulfurellaceae bacterium | reverse complement strand
GCTCTTACTTGCTCCCGTCTCCATAGAGATAGCCATTATGCTCGACATAAATCCGTTCAGTCTCCTGCTTCCTGAGGTTTTGGCATCAAATATGGGCGGAACGGCAACTTTAATCGGTGACCCTCCAAATATTATGATAGGCTCTTATGCCCATCTTACATTTAACGATTTTGTTATAAATTTAACACCGGTTATAATAATTGTATTGATAGCAAATGTATTTGTAATGAAGTTTTTCTTTAATAAAGAATATAAGAAAGGGAAAATAGAAAACGTTAATGCACTATTGGAAAAGCTGAAAGAGGAGTATAAAATCACAAATCCTAAACTGCTTAAACACTCTTTGATTATTTTGGCTTTTGTCATAGCCCTTTTTGTAACACACGGCATACTGCATATGGAACCCTCCATTGCGGCAATGGTTGGTGCTGCACTCATACTGTTGTTTAGCGGTGCTGACATAACCGAAATTATGGAGCATGAGGTAGAGTGGACAACGCTTGTTTTCTTTATGATGCTGTTTATTATAGTAGGCGCTGCCGTACAGACCGGGTTTATATCTTTAATAGCAACCTGGGTCAAAGATTTATCGGGAAACAGCCTGATTTTAGCGATAATATTGATTATGTGGGTAAGTGCTTTTGCGTCTGCAATAATAGACAATATTCCTTTTACGGCAACAATGCTGCCGGTTGTAGGATATTTAACAGCTACAATTCCACACGCCGGTAATACGCTCTGGTGGGCATTATCGCTTGGCGCCTGTTTGGGTGGAAACGGAACACTGATAGGTGCAAGTGCAAATGTTGTAACGGCAGGTCTGGCAGAAAGAGCGGGTTATCCCATAACCTTCAAATATTTCTTAAAGATTGGCGGACCTGCAATGATTGTTTCGGTAATTATTTCTATGGCATGGATACTTATAGGAGGTTGATATGGAAAGTTCTTGCAATAAAAGAATAGTGTTGATAGTAAAGGCTTCGGATGTCGGAGAAAAAGCATTGGAAAAAGCAGTTTCCATTATGAAAGAAAATAATTGCGATAAACTATCTTTGTTGTTTGTTGCAGATATGGATTTTTTCTCGGGAAACTCAAGCGGATACGTTAAACCGGACTATCTTGTTGAGAAGGGACTTGAAGGTATAGGAAGAGCCGTTCTTGACAATATGGAAAAAACAGCAAAGGAAATAGACGAAAACATAAAAACAGAAAGGATTGTTTTAAACGGGAATACAGCGGAGGAGATATTACGGTTTGTAAAGGAAAATAAGGTTGATGTACTTATTATTCCAAAAGACGAAAGAGGTCCCATAGAAAAGTTTCTAACGGGAGGCGACATAGGTGAGTTTATAGGCGAGATAGAAAAATATACAAAAGCCATTACGGTTGAGTGATTGAGTAATTGATTGACATAAAAAACACGATATGATAGGTTATCGTGAAATTTTCTACTACATTGACGTGGAGGTTTTATGGTTATTAACTTAAATTCAACGATTTTCATACAGATGATAGGCTTTTTGAGTCTTCTTTTTATCTTAAACATAATTTTGTACAAACCGGTTTTGGGCATTATAAGAAAAAGGAAAGAGACGCTTGACAGTCTTATTGCAAAAGCCAACGAACTTAAATCAAAAGCCGTCGAAAACAAAAATATATACTCAAGCAGACTCGAAGAGTCGGAAATTAAAGCAAAAGAAGAGTACAACAACATTATAACCTCTGCAATGAAAGAGAAAGAAGAAAGCATCAAAGAGGAGATGGATAAAGCAAAAGAGGCGATAGAATCAGAAAAAAAGAAAGTTTTGGAAACCCTAAACGCTGAATACAAACAGGTTGAGCACTATTCAGAAGATATTTCATCAAAAATTTACGAACGGCTTGTGGGGTAGGAGGCTGAGATGAAGTTTTTAATAAGTTTGTTCGTTTTCATACTCATTCCGTTTGCTGCCAAAGCAGCAGAGGAAAGCGGTGTTGCACCTCATATGACCTGGAGGATTATAGATTTCATCTTTTTTGCTGCAATTATATACTACTTCTTGAAAAATCCGGTGGTGAATTATTTTAAAAGCAGAAAAGAAGAGATAAAAAACAGTTTTGAAGAGGCTGAAAAACTAAAAGCCGAAGCAGAAAGTCTTCTTAAAGAAACGGAAGAGAAACTTGCAAAGCTCAATGAAGAGATTGAAAAAATATTAAACACATTCAAATCCATAGCTGAAAACGAAAGAAAAAACATCCTAAAAGAAGCCCGAAGCACAGTAGAAAGAATAAGGGAGAACATAGAAGAAGAAAAGGTCTCTTTGGTTAATAAAGCTAAACTTGAACTGCTAAAAAACTTAACTGAAAATGCCATAGACAACCTAAAAAAGAAGCTGTCTGAATTAACGCCTGAAAAACATCTCAAAATCAATAAAAAATTCATAGGGAGCATAACGGAATGATAGATAGAAAAATATCCATAAGATACGCAAAAGCTTTAGATAAAATCTGCGAGGACAACAATCTTAACGAAAGGGATGCCTTGGAATACCTACGCCATTTTTCGGATACCGTTTATGACAACGCGGAGTTATACGACTTTCTCAAAATGAGCATCATACCGATTGAAAAAAGGATTAACATTATAGATGAGCTTTTGTCAAACGAAAAAGATTTATATATAAAGAAATTTGTAAGAAAGGACATAGCAGACAAGCTGATTGGAACGGGAAATAATCTTTTGAAAGAATTTGTTAAATATATGCTGAGAAAGGGCAGGTTAGAGCTTTTGAGCGAGGTCTTGGAGATATTCGAGGAGATTGTAAACAAAAAAGAAAACAGGTTAAAAGCTGCCGTATTTAGCGCAATTGAGTTAAGTGACACTGAAAAAGAGGAGTTAAAAAAAGCTCTTGAAACGAAATTTCAGAAAACAATAGATTTCGAGTTCAATGTTAATGATAAACTAATGGCGGGTATTGTTGTAAAGATAGACGATGTAGTATATGACGGCAGTATAAATACATATTTAAATAACCTTAAACGAAAACTTTTAAGGTTGCCACTTTAAT
>WGCD01000151.1 GCA_015493995.1 Desulfurellaceae bacterium | reverse complement strand
TTTAATAACGATGTAAGGTTGGCTTTGCAAACGATAAAAAGGGATGATTACATAGACAAAATGAACAAAAAGATAATAACTGAAGCTGCAAACCATATATCTGAGAATCCTCAGATGGCTAAAGACGGCGTATCACTGATATATGTCGTCAGAAACATAGAAAGGATAGCCGACCATGCCACAAACATATGCGAATTTGTCTATTTTAAAGAAACAGGAAAGAGCATAAAACACACATACTTCGATAATGTCAAAGAGGTTTTGGGAAATGGCGAAAATAGTTCTGATTGAAGACGACAACGCACTAAGAGATATAATCGCCTTCAATTTGAAGAAAAAATCACACACGGTTTTTGATACGGAAAACGCAAACGACGCATTGATATATATGGAAGAGGTTATACCGGATGTAATAATAGCAGATTTGATGCTGCCGGGACTAAAGGGCGAAGATTTTGTAAAAATAGTAAAATCAAAAGCAAAAACCGCCTCCATACCCATAATCATAATTTCTGCCAAGGATGGCGAAGATAAGGTTGTTGAGCTTTTAAAATCAGGAGCCGACGACTATCTCACAAAACCTTTCAGTATCAAAATACTCCTTTCAAAAATAGATGTACTTTTAAAAAGAACACAAAAAAGCAGTAATAGAATAGCCTACTCAAATGTCGAGATAGATATGGACAGCCGCAAGGTTTTTGTTGACGGCGTTGAAATTTCTCTAACCCACACAGAATTTGAGCTGCTTGTTTTTTTAATGAAACACCCGAAGATGGTGTTTACGAGAAATCAATTCTTGAGCAATATCTGGGGTTATGATTCCGAGATATACACAAGGACAGTTGACGCCCACATATCCTCTTTAAGGAAAAAACTGAACAACGCCAAATTTAAGATAAAGTCCGTTCCTAAGGTTGGTTACAAGATAGAGTGAAACTGTTTTTCAAAACGCTCGCCTTGATATTGTTGCCCATATTGATTGTATTTCTCATAAGCTACTCTCTGCTTAAAAACAGTATGGACTCATCTTTTGAAAAATATATAAAAACCGATACTAAAGCCAAATTTGAGATGATAAAACACGACTTTATAAACAAAAACATAAACAGGAAAAAATTGTATAAACTATATTCGAATATATACAAAAAAACATTTCTCAGAATCACACTCATAAAACCAAACGGCAAAGTAATTTTTGACTCTTCCATACCCTTTAAGGAGATAGATAAACTCGAAAACCACAAATACAGACCGGAAGTGCAAAAAGCGTTTAAAAATGGAAACGGCTTCTCGGAACGGTTCAGTAAAACAAAAAAGATGTTTATGCTATATTACGCAAAGATTTTACCAAACGGCAATATTTTGAGAATAAGCTATCCTTTGACATATATAAAAAAGGTCAAAAAAGGGTTTGAAAGCGGGCTTTATATTGTATTTTTCTTAACGCTGCTTATGATAACACTCATTTCGGCTTTGATTGCAAGAAAGCTCTCATTTCCCATACAGAAACTAAACTATATAGTCGATGCCATAAAAAGCGGAAAAAACATACACTTTCCCAAATTTAAGGATGAAAACCTGTCCAAAGCTGCCGCTCTAATATACGACATCTACAAAGCTATGGAAAGCAAACAGAAAGAGGTGGAGATTGAAAAGCAAAAGCTCGATAACATACTTGAGTTTATAGAAGAAGGGGTTGTGCTCCTATCGGGCGAGTTATCATATATCCACTCAAACGCTAAGTTTAACGCTATGTTCAATATACAACCCGAAACAAACAAAAACATCTTATCAAGCATAAAAGACCATGAAATATTGGCTGTTTTTTCGGAAATTTTGGAGAAAAGAAAGGATGCAATCGTTAAAATTAAAGACAGGAACTACAAAGTTTACTGCAAAAATCTGGATGAATATCTTCTTGTGGTGTTTGACGATGTTGAGGAAAAAATTCAATACGAATATTTCAAATCCGAACTTGTAGGCAATATTTCTCACGAGTTAAAAACACCCATCTCTTCACTGTCAGCTTATGCTGAAACTCTGCTTATTAACGACGATTTGGACAGCAAAACTCAAAAGGAGTTCATAAAAAAAATCTACGAAAGCTCGATAAGGTTAAGCAGCCTTTTAAACGATATAATAGAGCTTCACAGACTTGAAAATTTCGCAATGAGACAAAACAGAGATGAAATCGATTTGGATGTTATAAAAAAAGAGCTTCAAGAGTTGTATAAAAACTCAAATAAAACAGTTTACTTGGACTTTAAAGAGAAAAAGATAAAAATTATAAGGGAACATCTTATGAGTGTTTTGACAAATCTGATTGACAATGCAATAAAATACTCAACGGGAAACGGCGTATATGTCAAAATAGAAAAATCAAACTCAAAAATCCATATAGTTGTTGATGATGAGGGGCCTGCAATCGAAGGAAAAGAAAGAGAAAGAATATTCGAGAGATTTTACACCTGTTCCAAATCAAGAAACAAACAGAAATCAGGTTCCGGATTGGGATTATCCATAGTGAAGCACATCTCTTTTCTGTATCAAGGAGTTGTTAAACTCAAGCAAAACCCGGCAGGCGGAAACCGTTTCATCGTAATTATCCCCGATAATTCAACAGTAAAACAGAAGGTAAGTGAATAGGTCAGTTCACGACCTTCAAATCCGTAAGCCTTGCACTAAAAAAACCTATAAAGTTCCAGGATTTTATAAAAATAGGAATAAAAGGAGGCTTTGTGGAAATCCAGGCAACTACTTTTTTAACCTTTTTATATTTTGCAACGGAGCCGTTTTTTTCAACTTTATAAAACCTTAACTCAACTTCCAAAGCATCCCTTTTGCCTTTTTTTCGACCGAGTTTATCCAAATTAATCGTTGTTTTTTTCAATATCGTTATGGCAACTTTATATAGGTGCTTGGTAACAACGACATCCCGGATGTATGTTTTATTCATCTCAATTTTATTAGACATAAAAAAGAGATACAAAGAAAGCGGTGAAAACAGACCATTCTTGGATTTTAACAAATATGTTTTTTTGTTGTGGTTTTTTGTTATGGTAACATCGGCTGTCTTATTGTCAAGAAATTTGGCGTATATTATTTTTGTCTTTTTGGGTCTTTTTTCGATACTTTCATAAAATATATCCTTTTTGTTATTTCCCAGATTCACGCTACCTTTAATAATCTCTTTCAAACTATAAAAAAAGCTGATAAAGTGCGTTGTTGCACCTTTAAAACTAACACCGTAGGTATTGTTGTCCAACATTTTTCCGCACAAGACCCCTTTTGCTACCGTCATCGAGCTAAATTCAAATGAGTATTTGGCTTCAAAATTTTTATAAGGATTGCCGGCTTTAGAATTTATGCAAAAAAGAGACAGGGCAATAAAGAGAGAAAGAAGTAATTTATTGAAACTCATAAAGGATTCTTTCAAGGTTATTTTTAGCCGTTTCGATTTTTTTCAAACACTCCGACTCGTTTTTATCGCTTACCGTAAACCGCACACCCATTGTCTTGGAATCAAATCCCGCAGGAAGCGACTTTATATACACATCCTCAGACATAACCGCATCCACAGCTTGAGTCAAAATTGTTTCATCATTTATTTCAAACTCGTATGTCCTGCTAATGGTTACGCCCTCAGACATACTTTTTAAAACAGGTAAAACACCCGTCTCAAATATACTTTTCATCTCTTTAGGAACACCGGGAAGGCAAAAAATATGTTTGTTTTTTTCTTTTATATACACGCCGGGTGCCGCTCCGACGCCATTTTCAAGCTCTATGGAGTTTTCGGGAATATACGCCATTTTTTTTCTTTTAACGTTCATATCTTTAGAATCAATTTTATTTTCTTCAAACAGCCGTTTATAAAATACTTCTATCTTTTTATAGGCATCTTTACTTAACACCATCTTTCTTTTTAACGCCTTAGCTATCGATGCAACGGTAATATCGTCAAATGTAGGTCCCAATCCACCGGTTGTAATAATTATATCGACCCTGCTTAAATAGTATAAAAAGTTTTCAGTAATATCTCTTTCGTCGTCATCAACCGCAACTATGTAACGATTATAAATACCTGTTGAGGTTAATTGTGAAGATAGATAGAAAGAGTTCGTGTCATTTATGCTCCCGTTGACAATCTCTTTACCTATACTGATAACGCAAGAAGATAACATATAAAATTAATGGCGGAGCCGACGAGACTCGAACTCGCGACCTCTGGCGTGACAGGCCAGCGTTCTAACCAACTGAACTACGGCTCCGAGATGGTGGGCGCAGCAGGACTTGAACCTACGACCCCCTGCTTGTAAGGCAGGTGCTCTTCCAGCTGAGCTATGCGCCCTATCCTATAAAAGAAACTACTTGTTGACCTTTTCTTTAAAAACTTTTCCGCACTTAAAGCTCGGCAAATTGAACTCTGCTATCGTGAGCTTTTCACCTGTTCTCGGGTTTCTACCAACCCTGGCAGACCTTTTGCTGACATAGAATGTGCCGAATCCTGCAAAACCAACTTTTTCACCTGCAGCAACGCTTTCCATAATTTCTTCTACTGCAACATCAATGATTTTTTTTGTCTCTGTCTTTGTGGCTCCCACTTTCTTGGCAACCTTTTCGATAAGCTCTGCTTTAGTCATACTATACCTCCATTCTTAATGGCGTCCCCAGCGGGATTTGAACCCACGTTACCGCCGTGAAAGGGCGGTGTCCTTGGCCGACTAGACGATGGGGACGCATAAATGGTGGGTCGTGCAGGAATCGAACCTGCGGCCAATAGCTTAAAAGGCTACTGCTCTACCGACTGAGCTAACGACCCACTCTAAAAAAGGCAAGAGTGATAATACATATTCCTTCTTGCTTTGTCAACAAAAAATAACCGTTTTAACCCTATTTTTTTAAACTTTTTTCAATAAATTCCTTGACTGAAGAAATGCTGTTGTCCAATACACTCATTTTCTTACTTTTGTGCTTTAATTTACTTATCGTCTCCGGCTCTTCAGGCAGCCTGCCGATAGCTTTTTGTATTGCTTTCGGAAACTTAGCCGGGTGGGCTGTCGATAAGCATATAACATCTTTGTGGTTGGATTTAAGTGCGGCATAAACGCCTGTTGCCGTATGCGGGTCTATTATATAACCGGTTTTTTCATACATATCTTTAATCGTATCAAGTGTATCCTGCTCGCTTGCAGTATAAGACTCAAAATCATCTCTGATTTTTTCAAGTAATTCTTTGTCAAATGAAAGGCTTTTTTGTCTTAAAAACATCTCCATAGACCCTTTAACTTTTGCAGCATCTTCGTCAAACAGGTAGTAAAGATACCTCTCAAGATTGCTTGATACCTGTATATCCATAGAGGGCGACATAGTTTGCACAACACCCTTAATGCTGTAGTCTCCGAAATTAACAAAGCGGTATAGAATGTCGTTGGAATTTGTAGCAAGTATCAATTTTTTAATTGGCAAACCCATTCTCTTTGCTACGTATCCGGCAAAAATATCACCGAAATTGCCCGTTGGTACGCTAAAATACAAATCGTCCGCCTCAACTTTGAAATAAGCATAAAAATAATAGACAATTTGAGCGAGAATTCTCGCCCAATTTATCGAGTTTACAGCTCCGAGATTAAACCTTCTTTTAAATTCCAGATCACTAAATATGGATTTTACTATATACTGGCAGTCGTCAAATGTTCCTTTTATTGCAATGTTATAAACATTATTCTCCTCAACCGTCGTCATCTGCAACTCTTGGATTTCACTTACCTTGTTGAAAGGGTGTAGGATAAAGATGTTCACACTCTTTTTACCCTTTAAACCGTATATGGCAGCGCTGCCGGTATCTCCGCTTGTTGCTCCGAGAATATTCATACTCAAGTTTCTTTTACTCAACGCATACTCAAACAGATTGCCCAGAAATTGAAGGGCGATATCCTTAAAAGCAAATGTAGGACCGTGAAACAACTCAAGTATGTAAACTCCGTCCTTTTTAACAACAGGTGCAACCTCGGGCGTATCGAAAGATGAATAGCTTTTATCTATAAGCCTCTTTAGGTTGTTTTCTTCGATATCGTCGATAAAAAGTTTGAATATCTCAAATGCAAGCTGCTTATACGGCAACCCTCTAAGCTTTTCAATATCCACACTCGGAATATGCTCAGGTACGATAAGACCACCGTCAGTTGCAAGCCCCATTAAAAACGCTTCTGTAAAGGATATACTATCTATACTTCCTCGGGTGCTTTTATATTTCATATTTAAACCTTTTTCACAGCCTGATTGGCACAAACCAGTATCGGGTCCCAAACAGGAGCAAAGGGTGGAGAATAAACCAAATCAAGTCCTTGAATATCCTTTATGGTCATATTGGAATAAAGTGCTGTTGCCATAACATCTACCCTTAAAGCAACGGTTTCATCCCCAATCATCTGAGCTCCAAGCAGCCTGCCTGTCTTCTTTTGGGTTATAAAAATAACCGTAATTTTACCCTGGTGCGGGTAGCCGTGAGCTCTTGTCTGTGCGCTTATTACCGTCTTAAAGGCATCATAACCCTCATTTTGAGCCTCTTTTAGAGACAGTCCCGTTTTTCCTATTGTAGATTCAAAACACTTAAACGCACTTGTACCCACAACACCGGCAAACTCTTCATTTGCTCCAGCTATGTTTGCTCCTGCAATCTTACCGGCTTTATTTGCATTGTTTCCTCGTGGGATATATGAGTTTCTCTTTAAAATTCTATTGTAAATAAGAGCACAATCGCCGCCTGAGTATATATTGTCAACGTTTGTTTTAAAATACCTGTCAACGTCTATTGCCCCTTTTTTATCCGTTTTAACAGAAGTGCTGCTTAAAAACTCAGTATTTGGTTTAACACCTATCGCTATGTTGACTATATCAGAATCAAATACGCCTTTATTGGTCTCAACGCTCAAAGATTCATTTATCTTTTTAAGCTCTATGCCGGTTACAAGATTAACTCCGTTTTTCTTCAACTCCTCTTTTGTCATCATATCTATCTCTTCTTCATACTCCGGCATAAGCGCTTCTTTTCTTTTTAATATCGTTATCTCCTCAATGCCCAATCTTCTAAAATTCTCAGCCATTTCAAGATTTATAAAACCTCCGCCAATCAACACACACCTTTTTGGGTTTCTTTCATTGATATACTCTTTCATAATTCTGGCATCATTGAGCGTTTTAAGTGTAAACACACCGCGATTTTGAACACCTTCTATAGGAGGCTTTGAGGCTTTTGCCCCGGTTGCTATAACCAGATAGTCGTAATCAATGTCGTACTCTCTTGATGATGCGAGGCTTTTTACAACAACCTTGTTTTTTTCCTCTTCAATCCCTACAGCCTCGTTTAAAAGACGCACGTCTATGCCTCTTTTTTCTTTGAAATCATTTGCCCTCATAACAACAAGGTCGTTTATATTTCCCCTAAATCCTATATTGTAAGGCATTCCGCACGCACCGTAAGATACGTCTTCCGTTTTTTCCAAAACCGTGACTTCAGCCGTTTTGATTCTGCGTTTTACTTGACTTGCCGCACTCATTCCGGCGGCGTCTCCGCCTATGACAACTACTCTTAGTGGCTTTTCCGACATAAAACTACTCTCCTTTTTGCACAAGTTCAGTTAAAACCATACTCGATTTGGGGTGGACAAAAGCTATTTTCGTATTGCCTGAGCCCTCAACCGGATGTTCGTTTATAAGTTTAACGTTTTTTCTTTTGAGGCTCTCTATCTCGTCTGCGACATCGTCCGTTCTATAAGCTATGTGGTGAATTCCCTCACCTTTTTTTTCGATAAACTTGGCTATCGGGCTATCTTTTGAGGTTGGCTCTAAAAATTCTATATGCACACCGTTTAAATCAAATTTTGCCACCCTCACCTTTTGCGATGCCACCTCCTCTTTCTCAAGGAATTGCAACCCCAAAACATCCCTATAAAACGTAATTGCTTTATCCAAATCTCTTACGGCAACACCTATATGGTCTATCTGAGTAAGCATATAAAACCTCTTGAATCAATATGTATTTGTCTCTTTATATCCTTTACATACCTCTTTAATCGTATCCTTGACGACCTTACCGTTAACTATTTCTCTTACGTGAACCTTCTGGCATTTTGTATGTTCGTTAGGGTTGACCACAGGTGCTCCTACGGGTTCGGCTTCAACTCTTTGCCATCCGCCGTTGTTTGTCTGTCTTTGATATGCAACAGGTCTTTGGTTGTTTATAGCCTGATTTATAGCTCTTTGTTGAATTTGATACATAGCTTCGCCGGCAATGGCGCCCAGAATCCCGCCTATAACAACACCTTTCCACTTATTGTGTGAAACAGCAGCGCCAATACCAGCTCCAGCAGCCGTTCCGAGTGAGACATTTTCAGACTCCGTGGCACAGGAAGAGAGCATAGAAACACTCAAAACCGCAACGATAATCAGAATTAACAACTTCTTTACAACAACCATAAATCCTCCTAACATCCGTATTTTTTAAATGTTTGTAAAATTTTTTCCGCTGCCAAAGATGGTGTAGTAATCTTCTTTTCAACGGCGTTTTCCATATCTTTTGCAATATTTTTAACCTGTTCATTCCCAAACAGCATATCCTTCAACCCGTCTCTTACCACACTCCACATCCACTCTTTTGCCTGTTTCTCTCTTTTTTGCTCAAAAAGACCGCTTTCTTTTGAAATTTTAACATACTCCCTTATAATATTCCACAACTCCTTAATACCCTTTTTTTCCTTTGCGCTCGCCAATAGAACGGGGATATTTACATTTTTTTCCATCGCTTTTAAGAAGCTTATGGCATTTTCAATCTGCTTTTTAGACAAAAGCGCACGTTTATAATTATCCCCGTCAGCCTTGTTGATTACAACTGCGTTTGCAACCTCCATAATACCCCTTTTTATGCCCTGCAACTCATCTCCGGCGTTTGGCAACTGCATCAAAACGAAGAAATCTACCATCGAGGCTACCGCTATCTCAGACTGTCCCACACCGAGAGTTTCAATGATTATAATATTATAGCCTCCGGCTTCGCACAAAAATATGCTCTCTCTCGTTTTTCTTGCCACACCGCCCAAAGAATCGCCTGAAGGTGAGGGTCTTATAAATGAGTTTTCCTGGCGTGACAAAATCTCCATCCTTGTTTTGTCTCCTAAGATAGAGCCGCCTGTAATATGTGAGGTGGGGTCAATAGCCAAAACGGCAACCTTGTATCCAAGCTCTATCAAAAACATCCCGAAAGCTTCTATAAACGTGCTTTTTCCGACTCCAGGAATACCGCTTATTCCTATTCTGATTGAATTCCCAGAATGCGGCAAAATACCCTCAAGAAGTATTTTAGCCTGTTTTTTATGCTCATAATTTTTGCTTTCTATTAATGTTATGGCTTTTGCAAGTGCTCTTCTGTCTTTCTGCAATATCCTGTTTATCAACTCTTCCGTGTTCATTTTTGCAGAATCTTTCTCGGCGTACGCTTCTCGTTTATCGCTTTAAGTGTTTCTTTTGCAGATTCTATCAATGACGTACCGGGTCCGAATATTGCGGCAACACCGGAATTATACAAAAACTCATAGTCCTTTTTGGGTATAACGCCTCCTGCAAAAACAATTATATCATCGTCTGCTGAAAGTTTTTTAAGCTCCTCTATCAACTGCGGAACAAGCGTCTTGTGTCCTGCTGCAAGAGAAGATGCGCCTATTGCATGAACATCGTTTTCAACCGCCATCTTGGCAGCCTCATCCGGCGTCTGAAACAGAGGTCCTACATCAACATCAAAACCCATATCGGCATAGGCGGTTGCAACAACTTTCGCTCCTCTGTCGTGACCGTCCTGTCCCATTTTCGCAATCAAAATTCTCGGTCTTCTGCCCTCTCTTTTTTCAAACTCTTCAACCTCTCTTTTTACCTCATTAAATTCCTCATTATCTTCAAGCATACTTCCGTATGCACCAGACACCAATTTGATTTCCGGTTGATACCTTCCGTAAACCTTCTCTAAAGCATAAGAAATTTCTCCTACGGTAGCCCTTAGTCTTGCAGCCTCAACACTCAATTCAAGCAGATTTCCCTTTTCTGTTTTCGCCGCTTTTGTCAATTTCTCCAGTGCTTCTTCCACTTTTTTACTGTCTCTTTGAGATTTTATCTTCTTCAAGCGTGCAATCTGCTTCTCTCTTACCGCCGTGTTGTCTATATCCAGCACCTCAACCGGCTCATCCTCCTCTTCTGGTATAACATACTTATTGACACCAACGATTACATACTCTTTATTATCTATCAAAGCCTGCCTTTTGGCTGCAGACTCCTCAATTCTTAATTTCGGCATACCGGTTTCTATAGCCTTTGTCATACCGCCGAGTTCCTCTATCTCCTTTAAAATTTTTGAAGCCTCGTTTATCAAAGCGTGGGTCAAAGATTCTATATAATACGACCCTGCCATCGGGTCAACCGTTCTGCAAACCTGGCTTTCTTCTTGCAAAATTATCTGCGTGTTCCTTGCAATTCGTGCAGAAAAATCGGTAGGAAGAGCAATAGCCTCATCTAAAGCATTTGTATGCAGAGACTGTGTTCCGCCCAAAACGGCAGCCATAGCCTCTATTGTGGTTCTTATTATGTTGTTGTAGGGCTGTTGTGCTGCAAGACTCCATCCCGATGTCTGACAATGTGTTCTTAAAGCCATAGAGCGCGGACTCTTCGGGTTGAACTTACTTATTAAATCAGCCCACAGGAATCTTGCTGCCCTCAATTTGGCTATCTCCATAAAAAAGTTCATCCCTATCCCGAAGAAAAAAGAGAGTCTCGGGGCAAAGGAGTCTATATCAAGTCCTTTTGAAAGTGCGGTTTTAACATATTCAAGACCGTCTGCCAAAGTAAACGCAAGCTCAAGCGTGGCATTTGCCCCGGCTTCCTGTATGTGGTATCCGCTGATGCTGATAGAGTTAAATTTAGGCATATATTTGCTTGTATATTCTATGATATCGGCAATAATTCTCATAGAAGGCTGAGGGGGATAAATATAGGTGTTCCTAACCATAAACTCCTTCAGTATGTCGTTTTGTATGGTGCCTGCCAGCTGCTCCTGTTTTACTCCCTGTTCTTGAGCCGCCACTATATAACCTGCCATTATAGGTAAAACGGCACCGTTCATCGTCATAGAAACGGAAACTTTATCCAAAGGAATTCCATCGAAAAGTATTTTCATATCTTCAACCGAGTCTATGGCAACGCCCGCTTTGCCAACGTCTCCCACAACCCTCGGATGGTCTGAGTCATATCCTCTGTGTGTTGCCAAATCGAAAGCAACAGATAAACCCTGCTGTCCTTGAGCGAGATTTCTTTTATAAAAAGCATTCGACTCTTCTGCTGTGGAAAATCCTGCATACTGTCTTATAGTCCACGGTCTTCCCGCATACATTGTAGCTTTAGGTCCTCTGATAAACGGAGGAAAACCTGGAAATGTATCGACATACTCCAATTTTTCCAAATCTTGTGCCGTATATAGGGGTTGAATATCGATACCCTCTGGCGACTTCCAAATCAAAGTTTCTATTTCTCTGCCTTTTAGCTCTTTTTTTGCCAGTTTCCTCCACTCATCTTTACTAACTTTCTTAAAAGACATAAGCCTCCTCCTTGTAAACTTATATATTGAATCTGATAACTTAATACCCGTATTACAGCAAAATGTCAACCAATAATTAAGTTATGCCTGAGTATTGACAATACTATACTCTTTTTATATCATAGCAGACCATACTATAACTTTTTTAAGGAGAATAGAAGTGAAATGGATGAAAAATCTTAAAAATTATACACCGCCGGCGTTCAAAGTCATAAGAGACGACGATAGGTGTATAAGGTGCAAGGCTTGCGTAGAACAGTGCTCTTTTGACGCCACGTTTTACGATGAAGAAGAGGATAAAATATGGAATTGGGATGCCAACTGCGTTAGTTGTGACAGATGTGCGGCAATCTGCCCCACGGAGGCAATAACCGTGGAAACAAGGGGCTACAGCTACAGGCATAACTATAGTTGGGGTTCTCATATAGACAGTTTAAAAAAGAGAGCGATTTTCGGTGGAACACCGGTTGTTTCGATGGGCAATGACAAGCCCTATAAAATATATTGGGACCACCTCCTTCTCAACGCTTCACAGGTGACAAACCCGTCTATTGACCCTTTGCGCGAACCTATGGAGCTAAAAACGTTTCTCGGCAAAAAACCTCACTCTTTGAGTTTGAAAGACGGTAAACCGGATACAAGAATTTACCCTCAATTGGAGCTCAATGTTCCCATAATGTTTGCAGCTATGAGCTACGGTGCTTTGAGCTATAATGTTGTTGAAGCATTGGGCAGGGCTGCTCAGCACGTAGGAACGTTTTACAACTCCGGCGAGGGCGGTTTAAACAAAGACCACTACAAATTTCAGGGGAACATAATTGTTCAGGTGGCAAGCGGAAGATTTGGCGTTCACAAACCATATCTTGATGTCGGAAGCGCCATAGAAATTAAAATAGGTCAGGGCGCAAAGCCGGGAATCGGAGGGCATCTTCCCGGAGAAAAGGTCACGGAAACAATCTCCGAAACAAGAATGATGCCTCAAGGAAGTGATGCCATATCACCGGCACCGCACCACGATGTTTACTCCATAGAAGATTTAAGACAGCTAATCTATGCACTTAAAGAGGCTACCGAATACTCAAAACCTATAATAGTTAAAATAGCTGCCGTACACAACGTTGCAGCCATAGCAAGCGGAATAACAAGAGCCGGAGCGGATATAATCTGCATAGACGGATTTAAAGGAGGAACGGGCGCCTCACCCCAGGTTATCAGAGACAATGTGGGACTGCCCATAGAAATGGCTTTGGCTGTTGTGGATACACGCTTGAGAGACGAAGGCATCAGGCAGGATATATCAATAATAGCCAGCGGCGGAATACGCAACTCTATGGATGTTGTAAAAGCTATAGCCCTTGGCGCAGATGCCGTATATATAGGAACTGCAGCCCTATTGGCGATAGGATGTACTATGTGTCAGCAGTGCCACACAGGAAAGTGCGCATGGGGCATAACAACCCAAGACCCACACTTATCAAAAAGGGTAAATCCCGACATAGCAAGTCAAAGGCTGATTAACCTGCTCGATGTTTGGGCTTTGGAGATAAAAGAGACTATGGGAGCTATGGGAATAAACTCCATAGAATCTCTAAGAGGCAACAGATTAAATTTAAGAGGCATCGACCTAACCGAGAAAGAGATGGAAATCCTCGGCGTCTTGCCCGCAGGCGAATAAGGAGATTTTCAGATGAAAATTGTAAAAATATATGAAGACAGTTGTGTTTATTGTCACCTGTGCGAGGTTGCCTGCATAGTGGAACACTCGCAATCAAAAGATATAATTAAGGCTTTTAAAAGGGAAACAAAACCCATAGCGCGCTGCTCTGCGGAATTTAACTATCCGCTTTCGTATTCTGTTATGTGCAGACATTGCGACGATGCACCGTGCATAGAAGCCTGTCAAACCGGCGCTATGCACAGGGATGAGAGGGGTTATGTTGTTGTAAACGAAGATAAATGCGTTGGATGCTGGATGTGCATTATGGCTTGCCCTTACGGTGTTATAAAAAAAGACGAAAGAAGGGAAGTGTGGGGATTGTCAACAAAGTGTGACTTATGCCCTGACAGAGAAACCCCTGCTTGCGTTGAAGCCTGTCCTAACAATGCTCTGATGTTTGAAGAAGTTTAAAAGGGGAATATAAATGAAAATAGTAATTATAGGAAATTCCGTTGCTTGTATTAATGCGATAGAGGCAATAAGAGAAAAAGATAAGATATCACAGATAATTGCGGTCTCGGATGAGCAAAGCAGGGCATACTCACACCCGCTTTTGCCGAATCTTGTTATAGGTGACATAAGCAGATCGGATGAAAGATTTTACTACAGAAGCAGAAATTTTTACGAAAAAAACAAGGTAAAAACCGTTTTGGGTAAAAAAGTCGTTGGTATTTCATCCCAAAATAGGTATATAAAATTAGAAAACGACGAAAAAATATCTTACGACAGGCTAATAATTACCGCCGGCGGAAAACCGTTTATACCAAAAATGGATGGTGTGGAGCTTGAGGGTGTGCATACCTTAACAAACATAAAATCGGCTGATAAACTAAAAAAAGACCTTATAAACATAAAGAAGTGTGTTGTTGTAGGCGGCGGACTGATAGGCAGCAAAATTGCCGAAAAACTCGCCAAGCATGGGGTTAAAGTTACACTTGTCGAGTTAATGAAGAGAGTTCTATTCCCCGTGTTGGACGATACGGGAGCAGAATATATACACAAAGAACTAAAAAGCTTGGGTGTTAAGTTAATTTTGGGCGATTCCGTCGTAAAACTCGACGGAAACAAAAGAGTTAAAAAGGCGGTTTTGTCAAGCGGCAAATCGATAGATACCGATGCTGTTATAGTTTCCGTGGGTGTAAAGCCGAATCTCGAATTTATAAACGAATCCGGCATAGAAATAAACAGGGGCATAATTGTTAATGACTATATGCAAACAAACATAGACACGATTTATGCAGCGGGAGACGTAACGGAAGCTTACGACATAGTCACTTCTCAGAAAAGACCTATCCCCATACTGCCTTTAGCTGCAAGACAGGGAAGAATAGCAGGCTTAAATATAGAAGGAGAAAATGTAAAATACGGCGGCGGCTTCCCGACAAACTCCATCACAATAGGAAAAATCAGTTTCATATCTATGGGAATCGTTGATACCGACAAACTGGAAATACTAAAAATCAAGAAGGATGGAGAATACAGAAAATTCATAATAGACGACAATAAACTTGTAGGAATGATTCTTGTCGGAAATATAGAAAAGGCAGGTATGTTTAACTGGATGATACAAAACAGATTTGATGTGTCTTGGCTTAAAGATACATTTCTAAACAGTGATTTCGGTTGGCAATACTTCTCCAAAGCGTTTAGAATTTTGCGCTTTGACAGAAAAATAAAATAATTACGGGAGAGCTTATGGAACTTTCTAAAGATATATCGGGATGCGGTGTCGCCGGATTTATTAATACCGACGGCTCTTTAATTTCCGGCATAGATATTGTTGATTCCATCACACTTATGAAGGACAGGGGAAACGGTCTCGGCGCCGGTTTTGCGGCATACGGAATATATCCTGACTTTAAGGATTTTTATGCGCTGCATATTATGTATGACAATGAACAGGCTAGAAAAATAACCGAAGAGTACCTTGATAGAAAACTGCATATTGAGCAGCACGGCGGTATGCCGACAAGACCAATAAAAAAGAAAAGACCTATCTTCTTCGTATATTTTGTTAAACCGAGGGAACAGAGCACAAAGGTAGAAAGTGAGGAGTTCAGGACGGACGAGGAAGACGAATTTATAGTTAAGCTCGTTATGTATATAAACGAAAAGATAGACGGTGCTTTTGTCGTTTCAAGCGGTAAAAATATGGGTGTATTTAAGGGTGTAGGATTCCCTGATGAAATAGCAAACTTCTTCAGGGTTGACGAATACAAAGCCTTTTGCTGGACGGCTCACAACCGTTTCCCTACAAATACACCCGGATGGTGGGGCGGAGCACATCCGTTTTCACTTTTGGGATGGTCTGTTGTACACAACGGAGAAATATCGTCTTACGGTGCAAACAAAAGATACCTTGAGATGTACGAATACAAATGTACACAAAAAACAGATACGGAGGTTATAGCTTATCTGTTGGATTTACTTGCAAGAAGACATAATTTGCCGTTTGAACTTATAGCAAAAATATTTTCACCGCCTCTTTGGAGCGAGATAAAAAAAATGGATGATGAAAAACGCAATCTCTATACAACATTGAGAATGATTTACGGAGGGGCTCTGCTAAACGGTCCTTTTTCAATTATAGTAGGATTCAGAGGAGGTATGTTAGGACTTAACGACAGAATAAAACTAAGGCCTCTTGTTGCTGCAAGAAAAGGAAATACCATTTTTATGGCAAGCGAGGAGTCGGCTATCAGGTATGTTGCAAAGAATCTTGATGAGGTGTGGATGCCGGAAGCAGGAGAGCCGATAATAGTCAAACTAAATGAAGAGGCTTACAAAAAAGTTTACGGATAGATTAAGGAGCTTTAGATGTATGAAATAGACGCTAAAGACGTTTACTACAGAAAACTTAACGAAACCATAAGAGACGCCATAAGGAACCACAAAAGAGATTTAATCGTGGATAACGTATGCGGACAGTACTACATAGGATGCGGTATATCCGAGCCGGACATAACAATAACAATAAACGGGGTTCCGGGTAATGACCTGGGCGCTTTTATGAACGGACCTAAAATA
The DNA here is from genome assembly GCA_015493995.1 of Desulfurellaceae bacterium. Taxonomy (GTDB): domain Bacteria; phylum Campylobacterota_A; class Desulfurellia; order Desulfurellales; family Hippeaceae; genus S144-51. The sequence continues at coordinate 13,182 of WGCD01000151.1, read as the reverse complement.
GTTGTTCATGACAATGCACAAGACGGTGTGGGGAATACAATGAACGGCGGAACAATAATAGTTCACGGCAGCGTGGGAGACGTACTTGCATACAGTATGAGAGGCGGTTCGATATATGTGGAAAAAGATGCCGGATATAGGGCGTGCATCCATATGAAAGCCTATAAGGATATGAACCCTACGGTTGTGATAGGCGGATGCAGCGGAGCTTTTATGGGTGAGTATATGGCGGGGGGAACCTTGATACTGCTCGGATTGACACAAAGCAAAGAGAAACCGCTTACAGGGCACTATCTTGCTACGGGAATGCACGGCGGGGCTATATTTATCAGGGGAAAGCTCAACGAGGATATGCTCTGGAGCGAAGCTGAAACGGTAGAACCAAGCAAAGAAGACATAAAAAGCATATCAAAAAACGTAAAAGAATTTTGCAAAATTTTTAAAATTGATTATAATAGAGTTATGGATGAAGGGTTCGTAAAGGTGCAACCTAAGACCTCAAGGCCTTACGGAGACCTTTACATTCCCGGACCGTAGTTAATGTGTACCCTGGCGCACCCGTGATGTACTTTTTTCCTTAGAGCCAACACCTGACAATGGGGGGCTGAGTATAGGGTTTTAGACTGATGGGCCTTTTCAAAAATAAAGGATGTGCAGTCACCCTAATGACGCTCCCACCTTTCGTTGTTAGGTTCTAGGAAAAATTCTGCACACGGTGCTCTGGGGTCTTTAATATATATTGACGGATTAAGTAATTTTTTTATATATATCCGCCATAAACAAAGAGGACAGCATGGATAAAGTAAATTTAAGGGCTAAACTAAAAAACGAGCGTAGTGCTTTAAATAAAAAATATATTCTGAACAAAAGTCTAATAATATCAAAAAAGGTGCAGAATATTGTAAAAAAACAAAATAAGATTGCCTCCTACTCGCCGTTTAACAACGAAGTAAATCCCAACCTATATCTCGATTTTATCTATTTTCCTAAAGTTAAGAAAAATTCTATGTATATGTGTTTAAGCACAAACGGTTTTATTAAAGGATTTAAAAACATAAAAGAGCCGTTTGGCATATGTAGAAAAACAACAAAAAAAGAAATCAATGCCATTGTTGTTCCCGGTATTGCTTTTGACAAAAGAGGATACAGAATAGGGTACGGCAAAGGCTTTTATGATAAATTTTTGAAGGAGTTTAAAGGAATTAAGATAGGTGTAGCGTTTGATTGCTGCATAACGGAGAAAATCGATAACGAAAAACACGACGTAGCTGTGGATTACGTTGTAAGCGAAAAAAGAAGTATAATTTGTAAACTAAGGAGATAGAATATGAGTATTGATGTTATTATTTTACTGATTATATTGTCAATATTTCTCGGTGCTATGGCGGGAATATTCCTCTATAATCAGCTCGTAGTAAAGAAAAAGGAGTATGCAGCCCAAAATGCCGAAAGCATAATCAAAGATGCGCAAAAGGAAAAAGACAACATTATAAAACAAGCCGAGATAGAAGCAAAAGAGTATATGATTAAGGCAAAAAATGAGATAGAGCAGCTGGAAAAAGAGTCAAAAAAAGAGCTGCAGAGCTGGGAAAAAAGACTTCAATCAAAAGAAGCCGGTCTGGATAAAAAACAGGTGTATATAGACGAAAAGCTCGAAAATATAAACCAGAAGCAGGAAGATATAACAAAGATAGAAAAAGAGCTTGAAAACAAAATGGTTGAAATAGACCGGATAATAGAACAGGAAAAGAAGAAACTCGAGCAAATAAGCCATATGTCACAGGAACAGGCAAAAGAAGAGCTTGTCAGAATAATTGAGGCTGATGCCAAAAGAGAGGCGGCTTCAAAGATAAAACGCATAGAAGAAGAGCTCAAAGAAGAATCCAAAAAAATGTCTCAAGAAATACTTTCTGCTACTATAGAACGCATGTCGAGTAACTATATAGCCGAAAGAACAGTTTCAACAGTTACGCTGCCAAACGACGAAATGAAAGGAAGAATCATAGGAAGAGAAGGTAGAAATATCAGGTCGTTTGAAAAAGAAACCGGAACAGATTTGATAATAGACGATACACCGGAGGTCGTTGTCATTTCAAGTTTCAATCCTTTGCGAAGGGAGATTGCAAAAATAGCTTTGGAAAAACTGGTTAAAGACGGCAGAATACATCCGGCAAGGATAGAAGAGACTGTCGAAAAGGTAAGAGAGGAGCTCTATCAGGAAGCCGCAGAAGAAGCCAAGCAGATTGTTTTTGACCTCGATGTAGGAAACATACATCCAGAATTAATTAAGTACCTCGGATTGTTGAAATACAGGACAAGCTATACACAGAACGTTCTCTCTCACTCAATAGAGGTTGCCTACCTTGCAGGAATAATGGCTGGTGAGTTGGGGCTAAATATAAAACTTGCCAAAAGGTCCGGTCTGTTGCACGATATAGGTAAAGCCGTTGACCAGGATATAGAAGGCTCACACACAAAGATAGGAGCGGAATTGGCTAAAAAATACGGAGAGAGCGGTTGTATAATAAACGCCATAATGTCTCATCACGGTGAGGTTGAACCGACCTGCATAGAGAGCATTTTAGTCTCTATTGCAGATACTTTAAGTGCGGCAAGACCGGGCGCAAGACGAGAAAAATTGGAAAATTACATTAAAAGGCTTGAGGAGCTTGAGGATATAGCAAAGACAAAAGACGGTGTTAAGGAATCGTACGCAATACAAGCCGGAAGAGAACTGAGAGTTATAGTGGAGCACAATATAGTTGACGATACGCAAAGCCTAATGCTTGCCAGGGATATAGCAAAAGAGATATCGGATAAAGTGTCATATACCGGGCAGGTTAAGGTTGTTGTTATAAGGGAAAACAGAGCCATAGAGTATGCAAACTAAGATAAACATCCTCTTTATAGGAGACGTTGTGGGAAGATACGGACGAAGAGCCGTTAAATCCCACATCGACTCCATAAAAAGCGAATTCAATATAGATTTTACCATAATTAACGCCGAAAACGCAGCCGATGGCTTTGGTATTAACAAAAAGGTTTATAACGAACTTGAACCTTGTGCAGACGCCATAACTCTCGGTAATCATACCTGGGACAAATCTGAAATCCTTAAAGATATAGAGGCTATGACAAAGGTAATAAGACCTATAAACTACTCCGACAAATCACCAGGGGTCGGGTACAGGGTTTTTAAAATAAACGGTATCGAGATAGCCGTTATAAACGCCGTAGGAAGAATTTTTATGATGCCCGTTGACAATCCGTTTTATGCCGTTGACGATTTATTGAACTCAAACAAGATAAGAGACGTTGAGATTAAAATCGTTGACTTTCACGCAGAAGCTACAAGTGAAAAACAGGCTTTCGGATGGTATTTTGACGGTAAGTTAAGCGCTATTATCGGAACACACACCCATATCCAAACATCCGACGAGCGTATTTTGCCGCAAGGCAGCGCATATATTACGGATGTCGGTATGACGGGCTGCCATGACGGCGTTTTAGGATTTGAAAAACGGCAAGCCTTGGAGAGATTTTTAACGTATATACCTCAACGTTTAAATGTATGTAAGGAAAATATCCAAATTGAAGGTTGCGTTATGGAGATTGACACAAAAAGCGGCAAAGCATTGAGTATAAAACGTGTAAAAAAAGAAATTAAGGATTAGTCAAACCTAAAAACAGCCATTCTTGCCAAATTCGCAAAATCTTTTTGAATTTCTACCAAACCTTCAAATTCTCTCACGAAATTTTCCTGATTTTCTCCTATTTCAAGAACAAGATAACTGCACAGCTCTTTCGAGTCTTTTATCAATTTTTCTATTAAATCCGTTCCGTTAGCGCAAAGAAGAGCCTCTTTCGGTTCATATTTAACATCCTCTTGAAGTGTGTCAAACCTGCCCTCCTCTATATATGGAGGATTGGACACAATTATATCCACCTTTTTTTTTAAAAAAGAGAGTGTATCGGCTTGGATTAGCTCAATTTCGACATTTAAATTATCAGCGTTCTTTTTTGCAACAATTAAAGCCTTATATGATATATCGCTTGCAATAATGAAGGCATCGCTTAAAAACTTTGCCACACTTACGGCTATACATCCGCTTCCCGTCCCCACATCAACAATTACGGGTTTGTCAATCGATTCTGATAACTCAAGCACCTTATCCACAAGCATTTCCGTTTCAGGGCGAGGAATTAAAACATCACCGTTTACAAAAAAATCGAACGAATAAAACTCCTTCTTGCCTCGAATATAGCCTATAGGATACAGCTTTTCTCTCATTGCCACAAACGCTTCCATTTTTTTAACCTCTTTTTTTGAAAGCTCATAGTCAGGGTTGGAAAGTATGAAAATATCGTCTTTGTTGAGTGCCTCTTTTAAAATTATAACGGCATCAAGAGAGGCTGTTTTTATATTTTTATTTTTAAGTTTTTCTATCGTCTTGGATAGAGCTTGCCTTACATTCATAACGCTTCTATTATCAACTGTTTGTCTTTCATATACGCCTTAAACAGTTTTCTTAATACAACGCTCTTCTTACTGTCGTTTAGGGCGGCTATTCTGTTTATATTTTCAAAGCTCAACGAGTAGTCCGAATTTGTCAACTTTTTACAAACAATAGAAACAACCCTTCTTTTTATAGCCAAGTTGTTCATATGCGTAGTATCTATAACGGCTTTTTTGCCCACAAACACAACATTTTTAACCACTGCAAGCTGCGCAACACCATTTAAATAGTCATCCTCTTGCTTTAAAATATCCATTTCTCTAAAAATAGTATCGATAATATTCGGATTAAATTCTTTCATAAGGCTCATAAGGTCAAGTCTGATTTTATTTCTCACAAAATTTGTATCTTTATTGCTTTTATCAACTCTAAAAGCTATGCCCTGTTCGTCCAAATACTCCACTATCTCGCTTTTTTTTAAAAAACAGACCGGGCGTATATAAAACTCCCTCTTTATTCTCATAGAGGTCAAACCGCTCAAAGAAGAACCTCTCATCATATTCATAACAAATGTCTCTGCAACATCGTCCTTTGTATGAGCCAATGCTACTTCGCCCAAATCAAATCTATCCTTACATCTTTTTAAAAAATCATACCTTTTTATCCTCGCAGCTTCCTCCAAAGACAGTTTCTCTTTTTTTGCAAATTCCAAAACATCGCAGGATTCCGTCTCAAAATCGAGGTTCAATGTACGAGCCAAACTTTTAACAAACAGTGCATCCTTGTCGGACTCTTTTCTTATTTTGTGATTAAAATGCAAAACCGTTATTTTAAACCCAAAATCTTTTGCTATTTCATTTAGCATATAAAGCATAAAAACAGAGTCAGGTCCACCGGATACTGCTGCTCCGATGCGATTTGAGTTGATAAGCCTATTTTGACTTATAAAACTCTTCAGCCTCTTTAACAGTTCTGTCTTTTGATACAAAATAAATAACACCCCCTATAAGACTGCAGAAAATAACGACGAAAAATACGGATATACTCAAAGATAGTGCCTGCAGCTTATTTAGATTGGCAAAAGAAAAAAAATAAACAAAAGAAAATTCTCTTACGCCTATCCCGTTAAAAGATATGGGCAAAAAACTTATTAGATTTATTATAGGTATGAAGGCAAAATAGTATATGGGACTAATTTTTATCCCCAACATAAGCCCTGAGAGCATATAAATAAATATAACAATCGTTTGCACAACTACCGATAAAATAGAAACTCTCGCAAAAAAACGGCTCTTGTGAAACATAGCTATATCGTCATAGAAATTTTTCAGCTTCTCATACTTTCTGAAAATGTTAAATCTAAGGGAATATATTGAAATTACGGAAAAAATATTGACGACTACAACTCCGGCTATAATTTTTGCATTAAAAAACCTGTTAAACACCAATACCGATATTAAGGATATAAGCAAAAGAGCCATTAACCCGTTGTATCTTTCCAAAAATATTGAGCTTATCGACTTTCTCAAGCCTATTTTTTTCGAGACGACATACGCTTTAATTGCATCTCCTCCTATTATACTCGGCAAAAAAAGATTAGCATACATACCCAAAAAATAAGCCCTTAAAAGCTCAGAAACAGCCATTTTTTCGTTCAAACTCTCTATAACAAAACTCCACCTCACGCTGCTTACGACTTGAGAAAATATGTATAACAAACTTAAAAGAAAAAATTTCAACAGTCCTATTTTAAACAGCATATCCTCAAATCTGCTTAGATTGATTTTATGGAATAAAACGAATATAAGAACCGCGCTTACCGAAAGCTTTGCCAAAAATTTCAATTTTTTCATAGACAATGCACAAACTAAATAAACACCTGCCTATTGTCAAGATTATTTTAATGAAAGCTTTCGTTATAAACTTTTAATCAAAAATATAGTGCCGTACAAACCTAAATAAGTTGATATCTACTTGTTGAGCGGGTTTGAGTGTTTGATATTAAAGTATTATCAGCAAAGTTTAGAGGGGACTTAAAAAGTCCCCTCTAACTTAATACTTTTCAATTAAAGAATAAGCCTGGTGGGTTGCTTCATATATATCCGCAACCGCATTTGCATCACCTATTATTTCAACCTTCTCAAATTTTTCTTTTATCTTATCGTAAAGGTCTCTGTTTGGCTTTGTTCCTATGCTTGTTACAACCGTATCGAATTTACCCAGATTTTCCTTTTTAGAGTTTCTGCTGACTATAACTCCCTCTTCTGCAAACTCCTCAAGCCTTGTTCCGGTTAATATTCTAACATTCTTCATATTTTTTAGCCTTGCAAGTGTAAAATCTTCCGGCAATTCTTCAAGTATATCAACGCCTATGACCTCATCAAATCCTCTCTTAATCAAATCCTCCATAACTTCTCTTCCTATAAGTCCTACACCAAGCACCAAAGCCCTTTTTCCTTTGGGTTCCTTCTTGCCCTCAAAGTAGGCAAACGAATCCATAACATATTCGCTTTCTATACCCTTTATTTTGGGAATAAAGGAGTTTGCACCGGTTGCAACAACAATTACATCCGGTCTCTGAGCTTCTATATTATCTAATGCTGCCTCTTCGTAAATAACCTCAACACCCTGCCTTTCCATCTCTTTTATCATAGAATCCAGAGGTCTTTTCATCTTATCTTTGAAGGGAGGCTTAACTGCCAAATTAAATTGACCGCCAAGTTTTTGCTTTTCAAACAAAACAGCTTTATGACCTCTCATTTTAGCATAGGTAGCACAAGCCATTCCTGCTGGTCCGCCTCCTACAACAACAAATTTAAGAGGCTTATCGGTTTTCTCGAATTTATCCTTATTTACAAACGGATTTATTATACAACCCAAACCTACACCTGCTTTAACCTTTAGCAGGCAGCCTTGCAGACATCCGCCGCAGTACCAAATTTCTTCATCTCTTTTCTCTTTCAGTTTTTTCACAAACTCCTGGTCACAAGCCAAAGATTTTCCCAAACCTATAAAATCAGCCCAACCTTCGTCCAAAGCCCTGCTAATCTTGTCGGGATTCGCCATTCTTCCGTCAACTATCAAAGGCAGGTTCGTAAATTCTTTAATCTTCTTAAATGTCTCGATTTGTTTTTCTTCAGGTGTAAAGGTTGCGCTGTAATACCACGGCGGAGTATCACAGGCACTCCCAAGACCGACGTGTACTGCACAAGCAGAGTATTTTTCGGCAAGCTTCAACAAAGGAAGGTTATCCTGCGGTGTGATGCCTCCTTCAACAAATTCATTGCCGGCTATTCTTACAATAACCGGAAGCCCGTTGGCGCTATCAAAAACAGCATCAAACACCTCTTGAGCAAAAAGCTCCCTATTTTTACCGTATTCATCACTCCTTTTGTTTGTTCTCTCTTTCAAAAATTGGGCGATTATATATCCCATACCGGCTTGCAGCTCTATTGCATCAAAACCCGCATCTTTAGCACTTTTAGCGGCTTTTCCAAACGCTTCTACAACCTCTTTTATCTGTTTGGCGGTCATTTCTTGGGGAGTCTGCTTGGTTGCCGGGCAGAATACGGCACTCGGAGCAATTGGAGAAGACCCTGAAGCTTTCGGGTTAGCCGCTCTTCCTGCGTGTGTAATGTTAAGACAGGCAAGTGAGCCGTTTTTATGTATCGTATCTGTGATTTTTTTAAGCTCATCAACGCATAAAGGTTCGTCTATACAAAGTTGTTTTGGGTGCTCTCTTCCACTTCTCAATACGGCAACAGGTTCGGTTATAATTAAAGCAACCTCACCTTTTGAAACCTTTTCATAAAATTTAAGATGAAGGTTATTTACCTCTCCTCTGGGATTACCGTATGCCGTTTTAACAGGAGCCATAATAAACCTGTTCTTCAGCCTCAATCCGCCTAATTCAACACTCTCAAATGTCTTTTTCATATAGATACCTCCGAACTATTAATTTCTATTAGAATACTTCTCTTTGTTAATTTAAATGTTAGGTAAATTTCAGGTTTTGTCAACACGATTAGATAAGATTTTAGACCGGCCATAACAAAAAACAAGTTTTAAAGAACAATTTAATCCAATAAAATAATGGAATACAACACTTCTTCATTGTAGTCCAGCTTAACGAGTTTCGATATCTCAATACCCAAAGCATCAAGAGAAGGTCTAACCTTATTCGGAGAAGTGCAAACTCCTGTTTTCTCAAAATCACAATCTACGCATAAATTGCAGGCACCGGGGAACAGTGCGAAAACAAACGGATATTGCTTGAATAACTCACTCTCTTTCCTTAAAAGCCAGTTTACCGTATCTCTTTTTTCTGATTCGAAGTTTTTCATATTAACGGAGAATTTTATCAAAAGTGCAAAAACATAGTGTTTAACCCACTCCCTGACATCTCTCCAACTCGGGGTAAACGGCGGGCAGGAAGGTCTTTTGTTGTAAAATAAACAGGTTTTGCATTTCCAAACAGGTCTTGGCGTTATAACAATTTCATTGGCTTTTATCTTTTTTTCATAGACTATTTTCACCGACAAAAACCCTTAAATCTCAACTGTACAAGCCTCTATCCAAGGCTCACTGTTTCTATCGCTAATGTAATACACAACTAACAACACACCGGGGGCTATCTCGATAAAATCCGCATAGCCTCCGTTGTACAAACCGCCTGTATATTGACAGACATTAAAAGTCTCCCAATGCTCCAAATCGCCGCTTAAAGCAATACTCACACCGGGATATTCCAAACCCAAATCCCTAAAAGCAAAAGCTATTTTACTGCAAGAGAGGGTTTGCACCATAGGTGCATGCCCCAAGATACCTATTTTTATAGGCATATCCCAATCTATAAGGTTTTTGCTTTTTGATAAATACAAATCATAAGACGGCTCTAAAGAGCGCATAACAGCAACAAACTCGTTACCTTTTCTAGTAACTGTCGTTTCGTTTAGGGTTGGGAAATGCCCTTGTGGTGTTATCAAACTCTTAACTCTCCAACTTTCACCGTAATCGTAAGATGCAAGCAGAGCCGGAGATTCAATACCGTTAAAATTTCCGTAAGATGTTGCTATCAATTCGTTTTTATATTTAAAAATATGCCCGAAAATTGCAAAATTTGCACCGTCAAAGCGTATAGGCTTTCTCATTTCTGGAGGAATCTCGCTTTTTGAGAACCTGCTTATATACACACGATTCAAGCCTCTATACTCATAACTTCTTGTAATTAAAAAAAGGTTTTCTTGATAAATTTGAGAAACAATGGCATCAAGCTCGCTATCGCAAAACGGCGTTAGAAAAATCTTCCAATCCTCAAGATTTCTACTTGTTGCAATTCTGACGCGGCCATCAACTCCGTGCGGCGTTTTCGCATCAACCCTCCCCTCTCTGTATGCCACTACTATTTCGTCCGATACTTTTACAACTGTCGGAAAGGCTTTGTATTTTCCATTTTCACGCGGAGATATAATTATCTTTTTCAGTAACTTCATAACAGTAGTTATACAAAATGAAAACAAAACAGGCAAAATTTATCAAAAACACAAAAAATGTAAATTAAACACCGAGATTAACGCACTTTATTAAAATGACCCGCTTAAAAACTTAAACGGGCACAGAAAAATGCACCCACAACCATATAAGATTATCTTACCACAAAAACTTTAAATATGGAGTTAATGGATTAACTTTGAATATGATGCAAACTATCGACTAACGGAGTTAAGTGGTGCCGGGAGCGGGAATCGAACCCGCACGGAGCACAGCTCCAAGGGATTTTAAGTCCCTTGCGTCTACCTATTCCGCCACCCCGGCTTTAAATGGAGGCGGCACCCGGATTCGAACCGGGGATCAAGGTTTTGCAGACCTGTGCCTTAGCCACTTGGCTATGCCGCCGATTGCTGGGCTTACATAAAAAAATGGAGCGGGAAACGGGACTCGAACCCGCGACCCCGACCTTGGCAAGGTCGTGCTCTACCAACTGAGCTATTCCCGCCCTCTTAAGGACACAATGAATATTAATAAATTTAGCGTGTTTGTCAATAAAAAAATAGCCGTTTTCTTTCATAAGATCGGAGATGTTATGAAGATTGACTGAATAACGGAAAAAAGCCAAACGATTTTTATTAACACGGCAAAAATCAAAATAGAGTTGGCGCGCCCGGAGGGATTCGAACCCCCAACCGACGGATCCGAAGTCCGTTGCTCTATCCAATTGAGCCACGGGCGCAAACTATGAAAAAAATATATCAAAGTGCGATAAATGTCAAAAAAAGAAAAAGCCCCCTGTTTTAAAGGGAGCTATGAAACTCAATAGATTTCAACCTCTTTATCGTGCAGGTCTTCTTCACTTAGAGGCTTGCTGAATACCTTATATGACCATATTTGATAAGCAATTACTATAGGAACAAAGATAGCAACAACTATAAGCATAATTTTAAGCGTATATGGACCTGAGGAGGAGTTAAATGCTGTCAAACTGTAAGCCTTGTCTATGCTGGAAGGTATAAGATTGGGATATAGTCCGACGATTCCGGTAAAAACAACGGATAGTATCGTCAAACAGGAGGCATAAAACGATTTTATATAGGAACTTTTCATAAAAACCTTAATCATTAAGAGGGATATTACAGCTATGAGGGGAACTATAAACCACACAGGATTTGCCAGATAGTTATCATAAAGCAGCGTAGCAAATTTTGTATAAACTAAAAATAGAACCGCAACAATAAGCAAAATAACCCAGGTTTTGGACGCAACTGCTTTGGCTCTGTCTGAAACAGTGCCGGTTGATTTTATAGCTACCCATAAAGCACCGTGCTCAATAAACAGCAAAACGAAAAATACGCCTGTCAATAAGCCATACGGGTTAAGCAGTTTAATCAATGTTCCGTGATATCCTGCTGCATCCATAGGCAGCCCTTCGAATATGTTTCCGAATGCCACACCAAACAATAAAGCCGGTAAAAATGAGAATAAGAAAATAATGAAATCCCAAAATTTAGCCCAACCTTCGGATTGTATTTTGCCCCTAAATTCAAATGAAACACCTCTGAAAATTAAAGAAATAAGAATAAAAAACAGCGGCGTATAAAGATAACTGAACATATAAGCATATGTTGTCGGAAATGCAGCAAACGTAGCTCCTCCTGCTGTGACAAGCCAAACCTCGTTGCCGTCCCAAACAGGACCCAACGTATTGATAACCAGTCTTCTTTCGGTATCGCTTTTTGCTATGAAAGGATGAAGGATACCGGCTCCGAAATCAAATCCGTCGAGCATAAAATATACCGCCCAAAGCAATCCCCATATAGCAAACCATATTGTATTTAACATATCAATAACCTCCACTTTCGGCTGTTATTTTTTCCGCAGATTCCGGTCCCTTCCTTGCATATTTTATCAAAAGGTAGATGTCTATAACCCCCAACATACTATACAAAGCCACGAAGCCTATTAAAGACATCACTATTTGAGAAACCGAAACCGCCGTTGATGTTGCATTTGCCGTTTTCATTAAACCATATACAATCCAGGGCTGCCTTCCTACCTCTGCAACAATCCAACCGAATTCTATTGCCAAGTAGGGTAAAGGAATTGCATAAATCATCATTCTCAAAAACCATCTCTTATCCAATAAAGCGTCTCTTTTCATATAAGCGTAAGCAAAAATAGCTATCAAAACAAACAAAGTACCTAGCCCTACCATAGTTCTGAACGATAGGAATGTGATAAGAACAGGTGGTCTGTCGTTTTTAGGAAAAGATTTCAAGCCCTTAACAGTAGAATTCGGATTGTGATACGCCAGAATACTGAGCATCTTCGGTATTCCCAGAATTTCAACACTATTTTTCTCCTCTTTTGGATTGGGAACAATAAAAAGATACATCGGCGCACCCTTTTGTGTATTCCAAACGGATTCCATTGCGGCAAGTTTCGTGGGTTGCGTTTTTGCAACTTCGGATGCGTGCAAATCTCCGGTTAAAAATACGGCGATTGTTGCAAAAAGACTGAAAGCAGCTCCTATTTTAAACGCCTTTTTAAACAAATCAACCTCGTTGTTTTTTAACAGATGGTATGCGGAAACGCCCATCACAAAAAATGCTCCGACAACGTATGCTGCCGTTATCGTATGAGTAAATTCAAGAAGCGCAAACGGTTGTGTTGCGGCAGCCATAAAATCAACAAAACGCGCTTTTCCACCTTTTACAATATAACCTACGGGGTGCTGCATCCACGAATTGGCTATCAATATCCACAAAGCGGATATGTTTGTTCCGAAAGCCACAAGCCATATCGAAACGGCGTGCATCTTTTTGGAGAGCTTCTTCCACCCGAATATCCAAACACCCAAAAAAGTAGATTCAAGGAAAAAAGCTACCGTAGCCTCGATAGCCAACGGAGGACCAAAAATATCACCAACGAATTTAGAATATCTTGCCCAGTTCATTCCGAACTGAAACTCCAGGGTCAAACCGGTCACAAGACCCAATGCAAAGTTGATAAGAAAAAGTTTGCCAAAAAACTTGGTCATTCTAAGATAGACTTCGTCACCGCTTGTTACATACTTTGTTTCCATTATTGCAACCAAAACTACAAGACCGAGAGTCAACGGAACAAAGATAAAATGAAACAAAGCGGTCATGGCAAATTGAATACGTGAAAGCAAAACGGCATCCATAACAACCTCCCTGAAAAATTTAAATCTCACATCTGACTAATACAC
>WGCD01000150.1 GCA_015493995.1 Desulfurellaceae bacterium | reverse complement strand
TGTTTATACTGTTCATACTCGGTATGTTTGTTGATTGGCTCGGTATATTATTGCTATGTGTACCTATATTTACGCCGATAGCTGTGAACAAACTCGGCTTTCATCCGCTATTTTTCGCTATGCTTGTTTCCATAAACCTTCAAATGTCTTTTCTTACACCTCCTTTCGGGTATGCACTTTTTTATCTAAGAGGCGTTGCCCCTCCCGGCATGACACTTGTGCATATTTACAAAGGCATAATACCTTTTGTTGTGTTGCAGATGATAGGGTTGATTTTATGTATTCTTTTCCCTCAAATAATTACTTGGCTGCCGTCGGTAGCGATAAAATGAAAGAGGTATAAATGATTAAGAAAAGTCTGAGGAAGGATTTTGAAAAGGTAGTATCAAAGGAAAGGTGCTGGACGAACCAGGAAGACTTGGCGGCATATAGTTATGATGCATACCCCGAACAACCGGTTTTGCCCGACATAGTTGTTCAGCCTACTGATTACGAACAGGTCGGTAAAATTATAGAATTGTGCAGCAAAAGCAAAACTCCGTTGACCGTGAGGGGTGCAGGAACGAATTTGAGCGGAGGAACAGTTCCTTTAAGCGGCGGATGTGTAATGCTCACAACAGCTTTAAATAAAATCATCGAGATAAACAAGGAAGATTTGTATGTAATAACACAAGTAGGAGTCGTCACACAAAAACTTGCCGATGCCGTAGCAAAAGAGGGGCTGATGTATCCGCCAGACCCGGCAAGTTTAAAGGTTTCAACCATAGGCGGCAATGTCGCTGAGAATTCAGGTGGTTTAAGGGCGCTCAAATACGGAGTAACAGATAGGTATTTAATGGGGGTCAAATTCTTTGATACTGAAGGAAATTACATAAAAGGAGGCGGAAAGCCCGTTAAACTCGTTACCGGTTTTAATCTTCCCGGACTTATGCTCTCATCTGAGGGTATGCTTGGAGTTATGACAGAGCTTATCTTAAAGCTCGTACCTCCGCCTCAGGCAAAAAAAACGATGCTCGTCTATTACGACGATATAATAAAAGCATCTCAAACGGTTTCTGAAATCATTTCCTCCAAAATTTTGCCTGCGACGCTTGAAATATTGGATAATTTTACGATAAAAACAGTGGAAAAATTCCACAAATTAGGGCTTCCGACGGATGCTGATGCCATACTTCTGATTGAGGTTGACGGACACCCTGCTGCCATTGAAGACGAATATCAAAAAATTCAAAAGATATGCAAATCGTTAAACGGAGAAATCCATATAGCAAAATCGGACGAAGAGAGGGATAAGCTGTGGCAGGGCAGAAGAGATGCACTAAGCAGTCTTGCTATGCTTAAACCTACTTTGATTTTGGAGGATGCGACCGTTCCAAGAAGCAAAGTTCCTCAAATGATGAAGGCGATTCAAGATATATCAAAAAAATACGATTTAATTATAGGAACTTTCGGTCACGCCGGAGACGGAAACCTTCACCCTACGATATTGACGGATAAAAGAGATAAAGACGAAATGAAGCGTGTTGAAGCTGCAATTGATGAAATATTTGAAAAAACGCTTGAATTGGAAGGAACTCTAAGCGGAGAACACGGCGTAGGCATTGCAAAATCGAAATATCTGGAAAGCGAAGTCGGCAAAGGAACAATCGCATTTATGAAAAAGGTAAAAAAAGGTCTTGACCCTAAAAATATTCTAAATCCCGGAAAGGTTATATAAAGAGGTGTCAGTTGGCTTTTACACTTAAAAAAATAGTTGAGGATTTGAAGAATCTTGAAGATATGACAATGCAGTGTATGAAATGCGGCATTTGTCAATCGGTCTGCCCGTTATACGAAAAGGATGTATTTGAACCTTCCGTATCAAGAGGAAAAATATCGCTTGTTGAATCGATTTATGAGGGAAGGATAGACAAAACGGCAGGTGTATTGAAATATCTCGATTACTGTATCTTATGCGGCAGATGTAAACGATACTGTCCAAGCAGCGTAAAAACAGACGAGATATTTGTTAAAGCAAAAGCTACATTGAGAAAAATCAACAAATTACCTGCCTATCAAAAGGCTTTATTAAAAACAGCAATAGAAAAACCAAAACTCGTGGAGAGTTTTGAACCCTTAATAAGCGCAGGTATGAAAATTGCATCATCGAAAGTCAAATCCGACATAAGAAAACTAAAGTTTCCCGTACCTAAAAATATGGCATCAATCAAACCTAAACCGTTCACATCGCTCTTTGGAGGCTTAAATAAAGCAAAAAACGAGAGAATGAGGGTTATATTCTATCCCGGATGCGCAATAAGCTACATCTACACAAATTGGGGCGAGGCGATAGTGAAAACGCTTAACCATTTCGGCGTTTCCGTCTATGTTCCGAAAACAAATAAATGCTGCGGTATTCCCGCTGCAACGATGGGCGAAATGGAGCTGTATGAAAAGATGGTAAATGAAAATCTCAATTGGTTTGAATCAATTAAGGATGCCGATTATATCATAACGGCTTGTCCCACCTGCCAATGGGGTCTATCCGATTTGGGAGCAAGAATAGCAAAAAGAACAATAGAGACGCCTATGATTGACATAGTTGTATTTTTAAGTGATGTGCTAAACATAAAAATAGAAGCAAATAATACAGAAAATTCGACCCTTCATATACCGTGCCACTACGACCACACAAAAGACAGTAGCCTGATAAACTTCATACAAGACAACGTATCTACACAAATGAAACCTTTAAACAATCAGAGCTGCTGCGGCTTCGGGGGCACATTTAACTTAAAACATCCAAAAGACTCCAGAGAGGTTGGAAATCCGAAAATCGAAGAGATAAAGCAGGGTAAATTTGATACTTTATATACCCCCTGCCCAGGCTGTGCTATGCAGCTTACGGATTTAACCGTTGATGCAAATTGCAATATAAACGTCAAGCACCCGATTGAAACCCTGTATGAACAGATAAAGGGAGAAACAAATGGATAAAAATTTGGATAAGTTCATAGAAATGTCAGAACTTGTCAGCAATACAAACAAGGTCATAAATAAGGCTGAAATCGAGCAAATAATTCGCACAAAACAATATGAATATATAAATTTGAACTTCACCGACAGCTTCAATTCAACAAAAATCGTTGAAAAAGACGGAATCGACAACGCTTTGGTAGAAGCGAATTTAGCCATAGCTGAAACGGGAACCGTTGTTCTAAGT
>WGCD01000149.1 GCA_015493995.1 Desulfurellaceae bacterium | reverse complement strand
CGAATTTTTTTGAAAAAGAAACGTATTTTAACGGTAAAGAACAGATAAACGGGCAGTTAAAAAAACGCTGGAGGATAATGAAACAGCGCATAGAAAAAGGGCTAAAAACAAAAGGAACTCTGCCGGGTGTGTTAAAATTGCAAAGAAGAGCGGCAAGGATGTTTGACGAATATGTAAAGAACATTCGTTTGTGGCATATGCTCTCGGAAGAGGTTACTCTAACAAGTATTTACGCAATAGCCGTTGCCGAAGAAAATGCCGACGGTGCTTTAATAATTACATCCCCGACCAGCGGTTCTTCCGGGGTCTTGCCGGCTGTTTTGCGCACCATCCAAGAAAAGTATCGCTTTGGTGACGATAAAATTATAGATGCTATGAAGGTTGCAGGGCTTATCGGCAGTGTTGTCATTAAAAACGGTTCCATAGCCGGAGCTAAAGTCGGGTGCCAAGGAGAGATAGGGGTTGCATGCTCCATGGCTGCGGCATCAGCATGTTATCTTATGGACGGCACAATGGAACAGATTGAATTTGCCGCTGAAATAGGGCTGGAACACCACCTCGGTTTAACCTGCGACCCGGTTGCCGGACTTGTTCAAATCCCCTGCATCGAAAGAAATGGTGCTGCTGCGGTATCGGCTTTAAATGCTGCAAATCTTGCTCTGCTGTCGCGTGCAAAACATCAGATAAGTTTTGATAATGCCGTAAAGACTATGATGGAAATAGGCAAAGATATGAATAAAAAATACAAGGAAACCTCTTTGGGTGGTCTTGCAGGCATTTATAAAAACGGGTAATCACAATGATTTAAAAAACTGGGCTTTATTATATTTTTTTATGATTCCATATAGGTTTTTAAACCCGTTTCTACCTTGTCTTTATCGTTAAATCTTGCCGATACAACCCTGTTTCTGCCTGTTTGTTTTGCGATATACAAAGCCTTATCAGCCATAGTAATGGATTCGTTTAACGATTCTCTTTTGAAGGTAAACGGGTCTATACCTATAGAAACGGTTATATTTATTTCAACGTTATCAAGCCGCATAGGTTTCAAAGAAATCTTCCTCTGTATTCTCTTTGTCACCTTTACTATGTTCCTTATGGCTTTTTTGGATTTGTATCCGTAATAATTTTTAAATATGACGACAAACTCTTCCCCGCCGTATCTGATTATCACGTCGTAATCCCTGGTATATAACATAAGTTTCTTTGCAACATTTTTGAGTGCAAGGTCACCGTAATCGTGACCATAGGTATCATTTATCTTCTTAAAAAAATCTATATCCACTACAGCAACAGCAATTTTTCTCAAATCAACGTTTTTTTCAAACTCCTTCAAATAACTTCTGTTATACAATCCCGTCAGCGGGTCTATTCTTCTTTTTCTTTGCTCTCTAAAAAGCAGGAGTGTTTCCACAAATATGCAGAAGATTGTTATTGAGATAAAGATAATCATATATTTCAAATAGTGCCTTGAAGGAGCAAGTATATCTTCCAATTTACTGTATGTATTTGAAGAAACATCAAGTGCCAAAACCGCCTGCACGCTGTTCTTATAAATGATCGGATGAAGATAGGTCACCCAAAGACCTACTATTTTGTTGTTTTTATTTTGAACTCCATAGACATCTTTCTTTGTTTTAAAACACCTATGCCACAATTCGGCATTGACGGGTATAAATATCTGCTTAAATGCTCCTCTTTCAGATAAAGGCAGGGAGCCGTCAAGCAGGTACCTGTATGCTCCTTTATCGTCTTTATAGATAATATAAACATATCTTATGGTTTTGGTTATAAATAAAGACAAAACACCGTTTAGCTCTTTTCTTAATTTTGCGCTTTTACCCAATACTTCAACCGTTCTTTCCAAAGAAAAGCCATCGGGTATATTTTGTCTTTTTATATCGTACTTCAAGCTCTTCTCTATAATTAACGATATGGTTCTAATATTTTTAATCTCGGAGGATTTGACATTATTAAACGTGAGTTTTGTTGACTTTATAAAACTGTAGTATGTCCAGCTCAATGAGAAAAATAGCACAAACAGAATAAATATCAGAATTTTTTGTAAGTTAAAAACGTTTTTCGCTTTGTTAAAGATATTGCTTGTTTTATTGTAAATATTTTTCAAGATTAGAACCGACCTTTATGTGTTTTTTTATTAAAGCTTTTTTCTTCAGTATGAGCACAGGTCTTCCTTTTTGCCAAAACAAAGCTCCTATGGCATATTTACTTTTATAAAGGGGGTAATTTGTGGCGAATATGGATTTTTTCAAACATTTTTTACTTAGATTCTTCAGGCTGTCGGCTATTATAAGTTGAGAGGCGCTGCAGTTATCCGTAAAAATCAAGCCGTTATATTTTTTTTCGGGAATCTTTTCCAAAAAAGAGCTGTCGGCTAAATACACTTTGATATCTTTTTTGCCGAACAACCCATGCGCGACAGAAGAGAGTATGTCTATTTTAATCTTATCCAAACTTGCCGATATGGAAGAAATGACTATTATGACATACAGAACAACAAAAACAGCTATTTTTTTCAAAACGTATATTCCACTCCCAACCAAACGGTTCTGTCTGTCGGCTGTATATGATTTAATGTCGTAGCCTTACCCGTTAAAGGGTTTACAGCCAGATAGTTCGTAGTAACACCCTTGTAAAGCAAGTTTATACCTTTTAAGTATATGCTCAATTTATTCGTAGGATTGTATGTTATCGTCGAGCAGAGATTGAAAGCCGGTCTGTTGTCATTAAACACTCCCGTATAATCCAGGCTGTTAAAAAGGTTGAACTTACCGAACTTATTAAACATTGAAACAAGACCGCCGAAATAATTCGCATCTTTTCCTTCGGGTTTTCCGCCTGATTCCCGTTTAAGGGATAAAACGTTTCTTGCCCTTACATACCAGCCGTTTAACTCTATCTTGTTAAACGGGTCGAAATTGTACTGATATTTTAAAGAAAGTCCGGTTAATCCGAACGTTTTTTCAAAATTATTGTAATGCCCGTCAAAATATATGAAGTTTTTATTGTAATCCTGCATCAAAAGCGCAGAATAGACCGATGAGTTTTGTTTGTAGTCAATCTCAGAGGAAAAACCCATTGAACTTGAAGCTGAAACCCTCTCTTTGCCGAGAGATTTTTGCAAAAATAAGACATAGGATGAGATGGGATTGTTTTTATAGACCGCATAGGTCTTGAACGTTATTTCGTTGTTGTTGTATATATATCCGGCTTTTGCGCCGAAAAGAGTGTAATTTCTTATACCTCCGTTTAGTATGTGTCTTTCTGTTTTCAGTGAAACCATAATAAGATTGCTTTTGTTGAAGAAATACTTATTTTCGGCATACAAATCATAAATATACTCTCTGTCGTAGTCCGGCACCTTTAAATCTATTGAGCCAATCAACGGAATGCTTGTTTTATAGCGTTGAAAATCGAAGTGCTTATATCTTCCCATTACGCCTAAAAGCAGTTCGTTGTTTTTCATCTTAAATGTTTTTTCAACGTTTGCGTCTGACATCTCCTCTTTTAATCTCATATAAAAGTTGTTATATGTGGGATAGTAAGGAGGAATAGGTAAAAAGCCCATAGGACCGTCTGATTTTTGGTTGCTTATATCCAAAAAATAAGAGTAGTTGATAGAGGCTTTGAAAGACTTATCATCAGACAGGTATTCCGCCTCAGACGAAAGATAGCCGAATCTTGAATTTGCTCTTTTTGTCGTCATATCCCAACTTCTGCCTATAAAATTATCCAGATTCATCCACAGGGCTTCTGCGGAAAGTTTTATATTTTTAGTGTCCAATTCCCCGTAAAAGTTGTAATCCTTCGAATCCCTCGAAAAATCGTAAGTTTTTCCGTTACTCGCATCGTAGTGATGATTTCTCCTTCTATTTAAAAATTTGCGGTTTAAATACAAAAAATAGGATAAATCCTTATCACCCTCGCCGGTATATATGTATTGACTGTTGGTATTGTAGGTTCCGTAATATGAGCCAGCCACCGTGGAATTTTCTCTATAGCCTTTTTTAGTATATAATTTTATGACATACAAAGAGGAGTGTATTCCGATATCATACGACGGAACGCCGAGATAGACTTCTATATGGTCGATAAAATCCAAATCTATTTTTGATAATATCTGAAAACCGTTGCCGAAAAAAGGCGAGACGATTTCCTTGTCGTTAAGATAAACTATCATCGGATTAAATGTTCCGTATTGATACGGAGCATAGGTTATATCACTTAAATTTGTTTCGTCTTCATTGTATCTTATGAAGGGTATATAATTAATAAGCTCCGTTAAGGACTTCAACTTCATCCTGTCTAAGTCCTGTCTTGTAAATACAATCAGATGCCCAGCCGCCTCTTTTTTTGT